>JBEKKG010000327.1:0-14881 GCA_050010835.1 Planctomycetota bacterium | reverse complement strand
GCATGCGGACGGTGTGTTCCTCGTTGTTGGGGATTTCAATGCCGATGGTGTTCTTCCCGGGGATCGGATAGACCACGCGCACGCCATTGCCGGCCTTCAAAGCGATGGCCAGGTTGTCCTGGAGAGCGACGACGCGGCAGACTTTGACCCCAGGGGCAAGTTCCACCTCGTACATCGTGACCGTCGGGCCTCTGTGTTCCGCCACCAGCTTCGACTCGATTTTGAAATCCCACAGCGTCTGGATCACGGTCATGCCGCGTTCCTTCAGCATCTCGCTGGTGATTTCAGGCGTGACGTCGTTGGCGATCAGCAAATCGTATTGCGGCAGATCGTATTTCTCAGGCAGTTTAGGTTTGGGCTTTGGGGGCGGCGCGGAAGGGTCTGTTTCGGCGGCCTCCGCCAGCGCTTCCTGGGCTGGAGGGGAAGCAGCCGCGGGGACGGCGGCTTCCGCGATGACCGCGGCAAACTTCTCCTGCTGCTTGGCGCGCTGCTGTTCTTGGCCCGCGCGTTCCTTTTCCAGCTTTTCGAGGGCCTTGTGCGCCTGTTCGCGGGCTTGTTTCTCCCGTTCCAGCCTGTCAGCGTCGGCGGCCTCGACCTGCCGCAGCGCCTCCTGCCGGCGCAACTCGGATTCCTCCTCGTCGGTCAGCTCCTCTTCTTCGTCCTTGGCCTTCCTCTCACGCCTTAATCCCTCGTCATCGTTGTCAAAGCGCCGGCCCTCAGTCTGTTCGCCGGACTCGTCTTCTTCCGCCTTGCGGGCAGCTTTCAGGCGGCGCGCGCGGTCGGAGAGCGCCCCATCTTCATCCTCATCTTCATCCACGGGCCCGCCAAGCAGCAGGCGGTTGCGCCTGGTGGCAGCCAAAGGCAGCACTGTAACACGGGCGTTGGCGCGGCCGGCAGCGCCTTGGGCGCCGGCGCCCGCGTCAACGGCGGCCAAAGCTGCTTCAGCCGGAACAAAATCCGGTGTGCTCTGCACACGCCCCAACACCCAGTTGGCGAACCACTGGCTGCCCCCAACGACTCCCCGTCCCACGACGGACAACAGCACCTCGGTCAGGACCGGCGCCAGCAACAGGCTGCACAACAGCCCAGCCGTGGCCAGGAGCATGAAGACCCCGACGTGCCCGAAGTAGCTGACAAGCGGCGGAGCGAGGAACGTGCCACCCAGCAAGCCTCCAGGTCCGGCCGGAAAGCTTTCGGAGCCCTGTGTATTGTTGCCCAGGGCCGCGGCCCAGGTGCAGACCAGGCAAGTCAGCAATAGCGACCCGCAGACCTTGGCCAGAAAGCCGGACATGGAGCGCACTGCGCAGATCCAGGACCCGCAAAGCAGCATGAGGACCGTGAGCACCCATGCGCCGGCGCCATACAGGCAGAAGGCATGGTGCGCCAGTTGGGCGCCGACCAGGCCTCCTTTGTTCTGGATCTCTTGCGATTGCGCGGCGTGGTAGTCGAGCACGTCATAGGGTGAGTGAGAGTACAGGCTTACGCCCGCGAACAGGGCGAAGCAAACCAGGCCCAAGCCGGTGATGATGGCCCGTGATTCGCGGCATTCTTCGTTGTTCATCCATTCCCCCGAGCAGAGTGCGCAAGCGGCTCTTGCAGGCGGCTCCTGTGGCCCCACGGCACGCAAACCATCCGCGCACGCCCTGCCGAAGGCATGGCCGGAGGAGCGGCTGCCAAGATGTTTATGTATCGGCAAATATGGACGCCGACGTTAGCGTGGATTGCTGCCGGCGCCAGACAAGCCAACACCCTTGACGCACGTCCAGGAGGCGGGCATCATGGGCAGGCGTCATGCTTGTTTGAGGGAGGATGTCATGGACCTTGTCAATCCCAAGAGTCTCTCCGGTACGCTGAACTCCATTCGCCTGGCCCGTCTGCGGGGCGATGCAATCCCGAAGGAGGCCCGCGAGAAGGCCGCTTCTTGGATCGCCTCCCGCATGTCCGCGCCCGGATCGTATCGCGGGCTGCCCGCGCCGACCTCTTCGGACTACCACGCCAAACTGCGCCTCTTTACGGGCGAAACCGTGGGCAGCCACGCGGGCACGGGCTGCAAGTTGGGGTTTGAGGCAGCATGGGCGCTGAGCGTGTTGCAGCCAACAGACCCGCAGACTGCCGACGCCGCCGCCATCTGCCGCCGGCGCGTGATTGAGCGCTACGCTCAGGAGCAGGCCCGGCGCCAGGGCATGTACTGCTGCTATTCCTGTTCGGTCGCGGGTTGGCCTGCTCTCCACGCGGCCGGCGGTGGCGAGGCGGCGCGCCTGCTCGGCGCCGCTATGGCGCTTCTTCTCGCCGACCGCAGCGGGCCGGCGCGGTGGGCGCGCTTTCCGTTCTGGTATACGGTACTGGCCCTGGCCGAAATGCCGCTGCCAGCCGCGGTCGAGGAACTGCGCTACGCGGCTTCGGCCCTGGAAAGTGCGTTGCGCCCAAGCAAGAAGCGTGACACCTTCGTTCTGCGCCGCAGGCTGCTCGCGCGGCATGTGTTGGGGAAGCTCTAGGCAATGCTGCTCGGTGTTAGCGTGATTTAGGAAGGAAGTCCTACCGATGTCCGATACCGTACCTGCCGATTCACTTCCTCCTCTGAGCCCTGAGTGGCTTGCAGAGATCAAGCGGCGATCAGCCGAATATGATCCCGGCTCAGTTCAGACAGTGCCCTGGGAACAAATCCGGGCGGCTGCACTACGCCGCGCGGGAGTACCAGTGCCGAGGGAGGAGCGCTCATGAAACACAAGCTGAGGCTTTGCGCATGGGTTCTGTGTAGTGTGGCGGCCGCGGCGGGAGAAAATGCTATGCGTTTTGAAGCCAAAGGAGAAATGGCCCCGCAAGGCCCGTTGACGCTATGGTATCGCCAGCCCGCCAGAGAGTGGTGTGAAGCCCTGCCCGTCGGCAACGGCCGGCTCGGCGGCATGGTTTTCGGCGGCATCCCCGAGGAACGCATTCAATTCAACGAGGACACGCTCTGGACCGGCGCGCCGCATGAATACCAGCATGAAGGCGCGGCCCAGTATCTGCCCGCCATCCGCAAGCTCCTCGCGGAAGGCAAGCAGCGCGAAGCCCAGACCCTGGCGGGCAAGGAGTTCATGAGTGTGCCTTTGCACCAGAAGGCCTATCAGCCGTTTGCGGACCTGCGCCTGATCTGGCCCGAACCGGGAACAGTCAGCGACTATCGGCGCAGCCTGGACCTCGACACCGCGGTGGCGAGCGTCAGCTACAAAGCGGACGGCATCCAATGCGAGCGCCAGGTTTTTTGCAGCCAGCCGGACCAGGTGCTCGTCGTGCGGCTCACCACGGACAAGCCTCACAGCCTCAAGTTCACCGCCGCCCTGAACAGCCCCCACAAAGGCGCGCAGAGCAAAGTGATTGGCGGTGAACAACTCGCGCTATCCGGCCAAGTGCAAGAAGACGGACTCAAGTTCGAAGCGCGGCTGCGCGTGACGAACGAAGGCGGGAAGGTCAGGACGAGCGACAACAGCATCGTGGTTGAAGGTGCGGACGCGGCTACGCTGGTCGTCGCCGCCGCGACCAGTTTCAAGAACTACCACGATATCAGCGCCGATCCGGCAGCGCGCTGCGAAGAGACCATGAAGACCGCCGGAGACAAGTCTTACGGCGCGCTGCTCAAAGCGCACACCGAGGCGCATCAGAAGCTGTTCCGGCGGGTTGGGCTTGACCTCGGCAAGACCGCAGCCGCGGACAAGCCGACCGACCAGCGCTTGAAGACAGTAACCCAGGAACCGGACCCGCAGTTGGCCGCGCTTTATTTCCAGTACGGGCGCTATCTGCTCATCTCCAGCAGCCGGGCCGGCGGCCAGCCGGCCAACTTGCAGGGCCTCTGGAATGAGTCGCTCAACCCGCCTTGGGACAGCAAGTGGACCGTGAACATCAACACCGAGATGAATTATTGGCCCGCGGAACCCACGAACCTCTCCGACTGCACGGCGCCGCTCTTCGACATGATCGCAGACTGCGCCCTCACCGGCCGCAAGACGGCGCAGGCCCATTATGCCTGCAAAGGCTGGGTGCTGCACCACAACACGGACCTCTGGCGCGGCACTGCGCCCATCAATGCTTCCGACCACGGCATCTGGGTCGTCGGCGGCGCGTGGCTCTGCCACCATTTGTGGGAGCACTACCAGTTCACGGGCGACAAGGAGTTCCTGGCGCAGCATGGCTACCCCGCGCTGAAGGAGGCGGCGCTCTTCTTCGTGGACTTCCTGGTCAAGGACGAGAAGACCGGCTGGCTCATCAGCGGCCCATCCAACTCGCCTGAGCAGGGCGGGCTGGTCATGGGGCCGACGATGGACCACCAGATCATCCGCGACCTGTTCGCCAACACCAGCGCCGCCGCGAAGCTCCTGGGCGTGGATGCCGAGTTGGCCGCGAAGCTCGACGCCCTGCGCGCGCAGATTGCGCCCAACCAGATCGGCAAGCACGGGCAGTTGCAGGAATGGCTCGAAGACAAGGACGACCCCAAGAACCAGCACCGGCACGTGTCGCACATGTGGGGGCTGTATCCGGGCTGGGAGATCACTCCGCGCGGCACGCCCAAGGAGTGCCAGGCCGCGAAGCAGTCCTTGCTCTTCCGCGGCGACGTGGGCACGGGCTGGAGCAAGGCTTGGAAGATCAACCTCTGGGCGCGGCTCCTCGATGGCGACCACGCCCACAAAATGCTCGTTGAGGCGCTCGCCGGAAACACTTACCCCAACCTTTTCGACGCGCACCCGCCGTTCCAGATTGACGGCAACTTCGGCGGCACGTCCGGCATCGCGGAGATGCTGCTCCAGAGCCACGCCGGCGAAATCGAGCTGCTCCCCGCGCTCCCGCAGGCCTGGCCCCAAGGCTCCGTCACAGGCCTGTGCGCGCGGGGAGGGTTTGAATTGGACATCTCCTGGAAGGACGGTACATTGACCGAAGTCGCGGTGCGCTCGAAGCTGGGCAACCCGCTCAAGCTCCGCTGCGGCGAAAAGGTGGTTGAGGTGCAAACCCAAGCGGGCCAAGCGTGCCGATTCGATGGGGAGTTGAAACAGCGAACGAACGCGGATGAACGCAGATGAGGGCCAAGAGCTATGATCACATCCTCCTACCATGAACGCTATCCGGCGACAGCCTCGAAACCGGCGCGGCGCAAGGCCTCATATAAAGGGGGAGCATCCTTGCGCGCCGACCTGAAGATCACCTATGCCGAGTACCGCGCCCTGCCGGAGACAGGTCCGCGCTACCAACTCATTGAGGGAGACTTAGTGATGAGTCCCGCACCGTCGTTTTTCCATCAGCGCCTGTCAGGCCGGCTTTACCGCAGTTTGGGAACGTTCGTGGCAGAGCACCGCTTGGGCGAGGTGCTATACGCTCCCCTGGATTTGATACTGGACGAGGAGAACGTTCTTCAGCCAGACCTGGTGTTCATAGCTGCTTCCCAAGAGAACATCATCGCGCCCGAGGGTTTGCGCGGCGCGCCTGCGCTCTGCGTGGAAATCCTTTCGCCGCGCACTTCTGAATTGGATACGGGCATCAAGCGCCGGCTGTATGCGCGTTTTGGCGTTGAGGAGTACTGGCTGGTCTCTCCCGAAGAGAAGCGCATCTACGTTTACCGCCTCCAAGAAAACGCCTCCGCGCCTGCCAAGATACTGGGCCTGGGCGATACATTGACCAGCGCACTCTTTCCCGGCTGGGCCATGCGGCTCGAAGAGTTCTTTGCCGAATAGCACTGCTCGGGAGGCCCACCCAAGTACTCCGTACCCAACCCGCATTTCTCAGTGCTCACTTCCCCAGCGTCCAGCGCACCCCGCAGCTCGGCTTGCCTTCCCAGTATGGGTGCAGGGTCAGGCCATTGGTCTTGGTGGCGCTCTTGTTCTCGCCGAAGAAGAGCGCCGGGCCTTTGCTGCTGTTGACCTTGAACGTAAAGCCAAAGGTCTGCCCGGCCTGCGGATGCCACTCTTTCAGCTCGCTCCACGGGATCGCGAGTTCGTAGCTGGTGATCTTGCCGTTGCGTTTGACCACGCATTGCCCGCCCTCAACGGGGCCTTGATCAATTTTCGAGCGGGCCTGGCGCGGCATGTAGTGTCCGCGCGGGACGCCGGGGGCCAGCAGACGCCAGAGTTCCGCGCCGCCGTCGCTGCAGAGATATGCCGAGTACTCATAGTCCGTGTCCGGCATGCAATGAAAACCCTCGGGCAGGTGGTCAACGTCCGAGGCCAGCTCCTGGTGCGCGTATCCGGGAATGACGTCGAAGGCCACCTGCAGCAGGTCGCCGCCGAGGGGGCCGTCAGGGAAGAAGTCCTTCTTGTAGACGTGCGGCGCGCTGGCCCAGGAGATCGGGCGCTTGGCCTGCTTGTGCTGAAAATAGAAACCCAGCATGCCGCTGTTGATGGCTTCCTGGACCTCGGGGCGGTCTTGCAGCAGTTTCTGGAACTCCGGCCACTTGGGGTCCTTCTCCAGCCGCTTCACGTTGTCCGCGTTCTTGAGGTCGTTCCGAAAGAACTCCTCGTACTGCTGGAGCGCTTCGCAGAAGGCGTCGTCCTCTGCACTGTGGAAGTACTTGTTCTCATCCCACTTCGCGACACGGATGTGGCCGGGACCGGCGGCGGGACTATTGACTCGCGCCGCAATGTAGAAGAAGCGGTCGTCCCAAGCGGCTTTCAACTCCGCGAAGCTGCCGTCCGGCTGGAGTTCCGCGAACTTGTTGAAAGGCTGCCAGGCCTGCAAGGTGGCGTCCACCTTCTGTCCGGTCGAGCGCACCAGCACGCCGTAATCGTCGTTCCAATCGTCGAGGTTGCCGTCAATCGTCTTGGTGCTCTTTTTGGCGAGCAGGACGTGCAAGGTTTCCTTCCAGTCGGCCAGGCCGCAGTCGCTGGCGAAGTCGTAGGAGAGCTCATACATGTTCACCGGCGACGGAACACCCTTGGTGATCGCCACGGTGAAATCCTTGGTTTCCCCGGCCCCCAACTGGACCTGCACCAGGTTCGAGGCCAAGGCGAAGCCTTCCGGCGGGGCCAGCCTCAACGCTCCGGTGGCGGGCCGGTTGAGCAGGTTGTGCACCGTCACGCGCACTTGCGCGGCGCCCGAATCCACGGGGGCGCCGAAATCGTGAGCGATGATCTCCACGGGACGCAGGCCCTCAATCCTGGCAGCCTTCAAGCGCGCCTCGATCAGGGCCATGCCGTCCTTGGGCGCGCGGATGTAGTGGGCCTGCAAGTCCAGCGGCAGCGTGACGGCTTGCCGGTCCTGAAACGCCCGGTTGCCGGCCATGTCGTAGAACTCCAGCTTGCCGTCGGGGTTATCAATAGTGATCGTGCCGCCCTGGCGCAGATTGAGCTGCCACCACAAGCTGTCCCGGTTGCCGCCGCCGAATGCCGAAAGGTTGGGCCTCAGGCGGCCCAGCAGGATGACGACGGCATCCGGGTCCTTGCCGAACTGGAAGGCAAACGGCACGTGCTGGAGAAAAAGCATCCGCTGGAAGGGCCGGCCCGTGAGGAAGAAGTTGAGTGCGTTGGCTGCCAGCGCCGCCGGCTTGGGGAAGCGGTATTCATCCGGATGCCCCGGCGTGTTGTAGCACATCATCGGGGCCTGCATCGGGTTGATCATGGTGTCCCCGCAGGCCAGGAACTGAGTGACGAACTGGTACATGAGCATCTCGGTGGAGGCGCCCCAGGTTTCCGTCTCGAAGACCTCCTTGCCCCATTTCCGGGCGACCATAGCGCCGTAGTTGTTCGGCGGCATCACGTAATGGTCGCTGATGGCGTCAATGCGCTGCATCCATTCGGCGCGGTCCTCGCCGGTGAGGAACTTGTCTTCTGTTTCCCAGGGCTCATTCCAGCATTCGATGGCCCAGAGCGTGCCGGTGCCGTTCTTCCAGAAGCGCCGGCAGAAGGCTTCCACCCAGTTGCCGTAGGCTTCGAGGTACTTCGGGTCCGGCGTGTGGTCCTGCATCGCCGGCGAGATGGCCGGCGTCGGGCCGCTGAACGGCATGGCCCAGTACGGCACCGCGCCGAGCGTGACGCAGAGTTTGAGCTGTGCTTCTTCGAGCAACTGGAAGGGCAGATCGAGGTCCTTCCAGTCCATCGCGCCGTCCTGCTTCATGCCTCTCATGCCGCCGAACTCCCAGCGGACTACTTTGACGCCCAGGCGTGTGAGAATGGCGAGCCGCGCGCGCTGCGCGTCCGGGTCTTTGCGCGATTTCTCGTCCTTGCCGCCCTCGAGGAAACTGGCGCCCTCGGCCATCATGGGCACGTCCGTGTGGAAACCCGCAACGGGTTTAATGGCCCGCAGCAAAGAGCAGAGAAACTGCGGGTCCTTGCCATTGGGGGCAATGGTGATGACGTAACAACCATAGGTCTCGGGCGTCGGCAGTTCCACATCCAACTGCGCGGTGGCGCCGGGCTGATCCTCGGTCTTGACAGCGGCAGTAATCGAGCCGCACTGGCGCAGCACATCCAGCGCCACCGGCGGCGTCATGCTCCAGCCCATCGGCTTGTCGTAGAGCCTGCCCTGCCGCGTCGAGACTTCCTGGAGGGCGAACGTCACGGATTCCAACGGCGTGTCCTTGCGAGTGACTTTGACGGTCATCTTCACCGGCTCGCCGGGATAGAAAATCGCGCCCGGCTGGCTTGTAGCCACGACCACGCAGTTGGTGTCCGGCGCCGCGCAACCCAGGGCCTTCAGGTTGTCCGGGTCCAGCATGTCGTTCTCTGCCCGAACGAGCGTGGCCAGTAACGCGAGAGCTATTACTCCCGTTCTTCCCATTATTCCCATCATTCCCATTAGGCTGACTGTGCCCTCCACATCCTGAGCCTGGCCCGCACTTGCTGCCGCGTGGCCGTGCCGGTCGTGGCGAGTTGCTGGACCGTGATCGAGGAAACCAGAATCCCAACCAGCGCCGCTTCGGGCAAGGTGGCGCCAGCGGCGAGGGCCAGCACGCATCCGGCGGCTGCGGAGTCGCCTGCGCCGGTGGGATCCAGCGGGCCTTCCAGCCGCACGCCCCGCACGAACGTCAGCTCCGGGTCGCTGACCAGCATGCCCTTGGCGCCCAGCGTGGTCACTACCGGCGCGCCGGTCTTCCGGCGCAGCGCGCGGACGGCCTCGCGCAGTTGCGCTTCGAGGACCTCCTCACCGGGCAAGGGATTCTCCTTCTCCGCCGCCTCGAACTGATTCGGCTTGATTATGACATTCCGGAACGCATGGATGTGCGCGCGGCTGTCCGCAAAGAAGACGAGGCGCGGGTGCTTCCTGGCGCGTTCCGCGAGCGCCGCGCGCACGCGGCGCGTGATGACTCCGCAATCCTCCGCCACCACCTGGTCGGCGATGATGACGGCGTCCAGGCGCGGCAGCACGGCATCCAGCGTGGCGATGACCCGGTTTTCGAGCGCGCGGGAAGTCGGCGTGCGGTTCTTGATGTCGTAACGCGAATGCTCCCCCGCCAAACTGGGGTCGCGCATGTCGCGCGGCTTCAGGTACACCGGCGTCATGCGCGCGTCCACGCGCAGCAGATGCTTCGTCTCGCAACTGATGGCCTCCAGGTCCCGCGCCAATTCCAGGCCGTCCCCATCGTCCCCGATGAAACCCAGAGCGTAGAGCTTGCCGGGCTTCAGGGCGGCCAGATTGCCCACCACCGTCCCCGCGGCCCCGGGGCTGTGCCGGACCCGGGCCACCTGGTGCGCCGTCTTGCCGGTTTCGACGCTGGTCTCCGCCAGGCCAGAGTCCACGTCGTAGTACTTGTCCAGAAAGAAATCGCCAATGACCGCAATCCGGCAACCGCCGAACCGCTCCAGCAATTCATCCAGCCGCTTGGGTGTCATGCTTCGTTCCTCAAAACTCTTTCACCACAGAGACACAGAGGCACATGGGAGCGCCGCACCCCAGTGCGGCCTTCGTTCCTTCTTTGCGGCCGCACTGGGGTGCGGCGCTCCCATGTGTCTCTGTGGTGAATAATTCAGGCCTCCCACAAGTACGCCAGCAGCCGCGCCGCTTCGCGGAAGTCCGGCACGATCAAGTCCGCGCCGGCCCCGATAAGCCGGTCGCGTTTCCATTCGTCCGGCCGTCCGCTGCGGCCGCTTTCGTCACTGGCCACGCCGACCGCGATGCCGCCGCACGCTTTCACGTTGTCAATCTCGACGTAGCCATCGCCGAACCCGAGCAGCGACGCGCCCACTACCCGGTTCTGCTTGAGAATCCGCTCGATGACCTTCTGTTTGCTGAAAGACAGAGGGTCGTCCAGTGCGCCGTAAATGTGGCGGCCGAAGAAAGGCTCCAGCTTGAGCAGCCGCGCTTCTTCGATCACGTACTCGGCATCCGTGCCGCTGGCCAGAAACATTTGCACGCCCCGCTCCCGCAGCTCCCGCAGCAGCGCCAGGGAGCCGGGCACCAGCATGGTCTCAGGATCGGCCTGGCCGTTGCGGAGCGCCTCCCTGCGTCCCTGAATGCGCGCCATCAGGCGCTCATGGTACAGCTTCTTGTATGCGCGCGGCTCGCGCGGCTTGCCGCCGCGCTTGCGGATCTCTTCGGCCAGGCGCATCATCTGGTAGATGGTCTGCTTGCCCGTCAGCTCAGCGACGAAGTTGCGCACGAGAGCAGTCAACGCCGAGGCCGGCTCCTGCGTGCCGCTCTCCTGGAGCAGCTCGACCATCATCGGGATCATGACGGCCTGCCAGCCTTCGCGGACCAGGCTCAGCGTGCCGTCGAAGTCGAAGAGTACGCAACGCGGCGCAGCCGGGTGGACTTCGCGGATGATCTCGATGGCCGTCCCCGGTATGAACCGCGTGGGGCCGCTTGTGTCCACCCGACGCCGAAAGTCGTCTTCGTATGCTTCCGCCATGATTGCCTCTGGGCCGCTTGCATTATTGACGCTAAGTAGACAGGCCTCTTGAGTCAAGGCAGATTGTGGATTGGGCTTTCCGCGGTAGACTGTGGACCTTGGAGTTTCGGATTCTGGATTTTGGATTTGACCCCGATGGCTTACCCGATGTTGGACCGCTTCAAGCTCAAGATGGAACCCTTGGCCCGCAGGCCCAAGGACAAACACCACATCGCCAGCGACCACGTGCCGCTGGACGCGCAGCCCCGGAACTTGTCCGGCGCGGCGCGCGAGGCGATCCGGGAGGCCGCGGCACGCATCCGCGCGGCCCGCAGCGCCGCCAAGCCCGTCATTCTGGCGACCGGAGCGCACACGATCAAGAACGGCCTGGGGCCGCTAATCATCCACCTGATGCAGCGGCAGTGGTTGACCCACGTGGCCACGAACGGCGCGGGGATAATCCATGACTGGGAATTCGCGTTCCAGGGCAAGAGCGGCGAGGACGTGGCCCGCAACACCGCCCAGGGCCTCTTTGGCAACTGGCAGGAAACCGGTTTTTACATCAACCTCGCGCTGAACTGCGGCGCCTACGCCGGCCAAGGCTACGGCGAGGCGGTGGGCGCGCTGATCCAATCCGAAGGGCTGCTGATTCCGACGCACGACGAACTTCTAACCGCGATACGCGCAGCGGAGCAGGAGCCGGAGCGGGCTGCTGCCGCCGCCGACCTGCTGTGGGCCGTGAAGTCCTTCAGCCTGAAGCCCGGGCGCCTGGCGGTCCCCCACCCTTTCAAGCAGTACAGCGTCCAGGCCGCGGCCGTGCGTCTGGGGATTCCGTCCACGGGCCATCCGATGATCGGCCACGACATCATCTACAACCATCCCATGAACCACTGCGCGGCGCTGGGCCGGTGCGCCGAGCGGGATTTCCTGGCCTACGCCCACAGCATCTCCCAGTTGGACGGCGGCGTGTACTTGTCCGTCGGCTCCGCCGTCATGTCGCCGATGATCTTCGAGAAGTCACTGTCCATGAGCCAGAACCTGGCAATCCAGCGCGGCGAGCATATTGACAAGCACTGCATCCTGGTGGTGGACCTGGCACAGTCGCGCTGGGACTGGAGCACCGGCGAACCGCCGCTTGACAACCCGGACTACTTCCTGCGCTACTGCAAGACCTTCAGCCGCATGGGCGGTTCCATGCGCTACGTCACGGCGGACAACCGGGATTTCCTGCTGGAGTTGGCGCGGGAGCTGGCGTGAACTATTCAACACAGAGGGCACAGAGAACACAGAGGGAAGATTTTGGATTTGGAAAAGCCGGAATCCTGCCGTTCACTGGATCTCTGCCAAATGAAGGGATGCAAGTGAGGTTCAACGTCACGGATTTAATGGTCTGTCCCTCCACCCCCTCCACCCCTCCACCCGGCCTTGACAGCAGGACAAAACCCTTTAGAATCTTCTTGGCAAGATTAGTGGTGCCAAAGAAGGAGAATATGGGAGGAGGGAAAGATGTCCGTATATGAGTACAGAGACGAACGTGGGGAACAGCAGTTTAAGGAGTTCGCCTCGCCGACACCCCCTGAGATTGAAGGCTGGCATTACCTGATGCCCCACAAAGATTGGGAGGCTGTTAGGTCCGCCTACCCGAAGGTCAAGATGGAACTCCAGCAAGGGCATCAGCTTTCGGAGGGCGACCCTCAAGAGCGAAGCTTTGGCGACGAAAAGCAGAACGTGCTCGAACGCATTTTGGCCAAAGCCAAGGAGGCCAGCAAGACCGCCGTTCCCCCGAAGGTTCATCCAACGAGGGTCCATATTGATCCCGTTTCCGAGCAGGACTTCAGAAAGCTGACCGTCTCCGACACGGAGGACGAGAAATTTCTCAGGTCCGTTTACCAGTACGGCGTTCGAAGGGCGATTAAGGAGTGCTGGAAAGGCAAGGTTTATGGCCTCATCGTAGAGTGGAACGCCGACGAACTGAAAGTAGAATAGGCCGTGGGGGTGTCGCCAGAATTCGACCAGTTGGGAGGGGAACAACATGGACCGCATTTCGATCTTTGTAGACGGTGCGAACACGTTCTATTGCCAGCGTGACAAATTGGGGTGGTGGATCGATTGGGAGAAGTTCCTCGATTATTATCGGAGCAAGTACGACGTTGTTTCCGCTTCCTATTACCGCGCCTTTAAGGTGCCGCCCACCGAAGAGGAAATAGGATTCGGGGTGTTTCTTGCAAGGAACGGGTACAAGCTTCGAGAAAAAATGCTGAAGGTAATAGTGGACAAGAATACCGGCGAAAGCACGGTGAAAGGCAATCTTGACGTCGAATTGGCGATTGACGCGCTCACCACAATTGACCGTTATGATGTCTGTCTCTTGGTGAGTGGCGATGGAGACTTTCAACCGCTCTGCAGAGTGTTGAGCCAAAAGGGGAAGATTGTCCGGGCAGTTTCTACTCCGGGGATTGTCGCTGCCGAGATACGTGCAGAGCTTGGCGAGGATTTCGACGACCTGCAAGATCTTCAGCCATATATAGAGAGACAAAAGAAATCGGTTGATACGGTGAACCGGTCGGCGCGAACGAAAACGCCTGCGAATGTTACATCGGTCAGCTTGAATACCCTTTCGCTTCCTCCTTCACCACCTACGACAATTAGCCCACCCGCGCCGCCGATGATAAGCAAAGGTCAAGAGTTCGAAGGAAAAGTTACGAAGGTATTCGCCCAGTGGGCCAAACTATCCAATCCTTGGAATGTGAATATGTACATCAACTTCAGTGGGTTAGGGGTGCGCGGCCACGTGGAGGACCTAAGGGCTATCTTGAAAGATGGTGATTCGCTTCACGCTGTCGTGACCGAAGTCGACCCATCGGAGGCCCCATGGAAAGCAGGAGCCGAGCTACGCGATTCTAAAACGTCTGCAGTCCTTCAAACGAGGATTGACGCTTCACGGCCGCCACCCGGACCAATTCCGGATTCGGGGGAATTTGCATTGAACATAAGTCACGTCAAGGAATATGGTGCCTTTCTTAAGAACCCATGGAACGCGAAGATTCTGCTTCACGCCAGAACACTTGGCCTTGGATTCATTGACGACTGTACCAAACTCCTAAGAGTCGGTGACGCCGTAAGGATCCGCGTAACCAACAAGGAAGTTGGTGGGGACGATACACGAGTGAATGTGGAGCTTTCAGGGAATGAGTATCGCGAGGAACTACAGCGCCGTTTGAAGTCCATTACTCCAGAAGGGCAAACCCCAAAATAAAGTTCTTATATTTGCCTTGGCGTTGGAGGGCGGATTCTGCCAGGACGTGCCAGACATACAGCAGCTCAAAGGCGAGCCAATGTCTGCGGACAGTGACACTAGAGCAGTTCACGTTTGACTGTAGCACGAGGGTCCCGCTCGTGCGCATGGGCGGGACGCCCATGCTACAAAGGTACATTCAATCGTGAACTGCTCTAGGCAATATCCAACCCATTCACCCATGGTATGGCAAAATCGCCATCTCCAGGCCCTGCCATTTATGCAGAATGCGGCAAAGAAAAGGAACGGGGCTACGCAATCATGCGAATTATAGGCCCAGTCTCATTAGGGCCAGTCTCCCGGCGACTTCGGCCACAAGTTCTTTGCAGATTTCCACGGCGACCCTTTTGATCAGCTCAACCGCTTGCTGAACCAACTCGGTGGCCAATGCAACACAAAATCCCCAACCCGCCATTAACATCTCGATCACTGGCGCAAACATGTTGGATGGTCCTTTCTTTCAAGATGCCCCTTCAGGGGGCGCAACCGTATACGTGGACATCTGCGGGCCAATGCAGCCGCAAACCCACATATTTAGTTCTATTATAACACCTCGGCCTGCCTGTGTCAAAGGCTTTTTTTGCTTTTTTTCGGTTTTTCAGAGGCTTTGGGGGTGTAGGCACGTTCTTAAAGGCATGTACACAACACCACAAGTTCTCGGCGGCCGATCTGGCAATTTTCAACCTTCAACTTTCAGTTCTCTTGCAGTTGACCCATGGCTGACGGTTTCGGCTAAGCGGAAAATGATATTTTCACAGGCCCGCCAATTGCGAGGCGGAGGTCAGGAGTTCCGAACTACGCCC
>JBEKKG010000326.1:0-7901 GCA_050010835.1 Planctomycetota bacterium | reverse complement strand
TTGGCCACGGGAACGGGAGGAACCTCGGCCAACGGCGCGGGCTGCAGCGACACCAATTCCGCGGGCAGGTCTTTGGGATCGTGGGGAGCGCCGGCGTCCCCGCCGGCAGTCCGTGGCGCCGCGCCAAGAGGGGCTCCCTTGTCCACGTTCACAACTTCTGCGACGGGACCGGCATCCTGCCGTTGCGTTTCTGCCCCGCCCGCGGGGGCCCCGGCACGGAGCACCGGCGTCTCTTCGTCGCGCGCGGCGCCCAGATCGCCAACCCTGTTGGCACAGCCCGTCAGCCCGGCGCAAAGCAACCCAGTCAAGGCTACGCGCGCGAGTGTACGCGATCTCCTCATCGGCCTGGCCGTCCTTTCTCTTCGAACTGATGGTGGCTGGTAGGACAGGCTTCCAGCCTGTCCCCCGCGGCCCCCACCGAATCCCGATCCCTCGGGACTGTGCTGTCCGCCAAGCAGAGATTCCGCCCCCCTCGGCTCGGAGTCAGACAACCCTGACACCCTCCTGACACCTGTGCAGCGGTCCTCAGACGACATGGCTCCGCAAGTATGTCAGGTCACTGGCTTGCAACGAGTCAGCCTACGAACCTTTTCCCCTGCGTCAAGTGCAAGCGCAGATATTACTTGCGTTTTTTGTAACCGTTCAGTTTCAACCCGGTCCTCCGCGCCTCCGCGGGGGAGGATGGGAAGAAGGGGAAGAATGGGAGGAATGAGAAGAATGGGAAGATCAGTCAGGCCTGCGGGCCATTGGTTTGCTGTCCTGCTGGTTTGTTGGCTTTGTGCCGCCCACGCAGTTGTGGTAGTGTAAACAAGGCCATGAAGATCGCATTGGCACAGATCAACCCCACCATCGGGGACTTCGAGGGCAACTGCGGACGCATCGTGGCGGCAGCCGAGGCGGCCACGCAACAAGGCGCGGAGCTGACGGTTTTCTCCGAGATGTGCTTGCTGGGGTATCCGGCGCGCGACCTGCTGGAGCGCCCCTCTTTCCTGGATGCCCAGGACCGCGCGCTGGAACGTCTGCACGGCGCGCTCTACGGCATGCCCGTAGTGCTAGGCCTGGTGCGGCGGCGTTCCGGCGATGGCAATGCGCTTTTCAACTCCTGCGCGCTGCTTGAGGATGGGCAACTCGCCGCGGTGGCTGACAAGTGTCTGCTGCCCACCTACGATGTGTTCGATGAGGACCGTTATTTCGAGGAAGCGCGCAGCCCCGCCCCCGCCGCCTTCAGGGGTGTGCAGTTGGGACTGACCGTCTGCGAGGATTGCTGGAACGACAAGGATTTCTGGCGCCAGCGCAAGTATGCTTTCGACCCGGTGGAGATTCTGGTGCGCGCCGGGGCGCAAGTGTTCATCAACATCTCGGCTTCGCCTTTTAGCATGGGCAAGCAGCTCATCAAGGAGTTGATGCTCTCCGCTCTGGCCAAAAAGCACTGCCGGCCGCTGGTCTATGTCAACCAGGTGGGCGGCAACGATGACTTGCTCTTTGACGGGCGTTCTCTGGCCTTCGATGCCCACGGCAAACTCATCGCGCGGGGCCCGGCCTTCGAGGAAGGGATCACCGTCGTCGAGATCGAAGTGCCTGCGCCCAAAGAGGCGGACCGGCCAGCCAGCCGCATAACGAAGAGAAGCCGCAGGCTGCGGTTGGGGAATGAGGAAGCCAGGATCTCGGGCCCAAGGCCGGCCATCCCAGAGCAGAAGCTTGCAGATGCGGGCCTTGAGCACGCCTTGCAGTTCCCGGACGGCAAGCACGCGCCGCTGGTCTCGAAGGAGTTGAGCGCGGAAGAGGAGGTCCACCGCGCGCTGGTTCTGGGCACCCGCGACTATGCGCGCAAGTGCGGCTTCAAGACCGCGGTGCTGGGGCTTTCAGGCGGGATAGATTCGGCGGTGGTGGGGGCGCTGGCAGCGGAGGCCTTTGGGCCGCAGAACGTGACCGGCGTGGCCCTGCCCAGCCGCTACAACGCTCCGGAAAGCCTGGCGGACGCCAGGGACCTCGCGCAACGGTTGGGGATCCGTTTTCACGTGGTGGGCATCGAAGAACTGGCCCAAGCCTTCAAACATGCTCTGGCTCCGCTCTTCGCCGGGTGCAAGGAGGACGTGACCGAAGAGAATGTCCAGGCGCGCCTCCGCGGCGTGCTGTTGATGGCTTTGTCCAACAAGTTCGGCAGCCTGCTGTTGACGACGGGCAACAAGAGCGAGGTGGCCACGGGCTATTGCACTCTGTACGGCGACATGTGCGGCGGACTGGCCGTGATCAGCGATCTCTACAAGACGATGGTTTACCGCCTGGCCCGGCACCTGAACGACATGCAACGCGACCGGCCTCCGATTCCCGAATCGTCCCTCACCAAGGCCCCCTCGGCCGAACTGCGCTTCAACCAGACTGACCAGGACTCTCTGCCCCCCTACGACACCTTGGACGGTATTTTGAAGGCGCACATCGAGGAACTGCGGCCGCTGGAAGAACTCGTGGCCCTGGGGTACGAGCGGGCCACCGTGCAGCAGGTCCTGCGTCTGGTGGATCTCAGCGAGTACAAGCGGCGGCAGGCTGCGCCGGGACTCAGAGTAACGTCCAAGGCCTTCGGAACCGGACGGCGTATGCCCATCGCGCAACGTTTCCGGGAATGGGGAGGACAGGATGGACATTAGGGGTTTTAGATTACGGATTGCGGATTGAACAACATGGCCAACGAAACACCAGACCCCGAGGCCGCGCCCAGCCAGCCTCAACCTCCGGCCCCGACGCCTGTGAACGAGGCGCCGGCTCCCGCCGTTGTTCCCGAAGTGGCGGCCATTCCGCCGGTTGAGGCCACGGACGCGTTCGACGAGGCGGTCGCGGAAGTGGCCGCGAAGGTCCTCGGCCACGACGGCAATGCTGCCGCTGACCCAGCATCTGCCGAGCCGCTCGTGCCACCCGCGACCGCGGAGGACCCTGGGAGCGCGGGCGTCCAGACCGCCAGTGACGCCGCGACTGCGGAGGACGCTGGGAGCGCGGGCGCCCCGCCCGCCAGTGACGCCGCGGTTACTGAGGACGCGCCTGGGCCGCCGCCGGAAAGCCCGGTTGAACCGGTGCTCGAACCCATCCCAGCCGGCCCGCGCGCAAGGCCCGTTTCAGGGCTGGCGGGCCGGCGAGTTGCGGGCCTCGGGCGGCCGATGCACAAGGCTCCAGCGCGGCCCTCGATGTCCACACGCAAGGTGGCCATAATCTGCGGCGCTCTCATTCTTGCCGGTGCGGCCGCGCTCATCGGCAATTCAATCCTCGAGGGTGTTGCGCGCAGCCGGGTTGCAGACGAGGTCCAGGCGCAGATCGGAGCTGCGGAGAACGCCTTTGCGGCCAATGACGTCAACGCTGCGGCGGAACTGGCCCACCAGGCCCAAGAGACGCTCGCGCTGCACCCGAAGTTGCTGGACCCCGTAAGAGTGCAGCAGTGGCAGGCCAGGTCCGAGCATTTCCTGCGCACCAAATCCGAAGCCGACAAATTGCAGGCCATCGCCGATCAGGCAGAAAGGGACGTCCATAGCGCCCGGACCCGCCTGGATGACATGAAGTCACTTCTCGGCCCGGCGACTGCGGACAACCAGCCGCTCGTGTCCAAGATCGCCGAACTGCTGCTCGAAGTTGCGAAGGTGGAGCTGAAGCAGAAACAGAAGTGGCTGCAAGAGGACCTGCAACAGGCGGAGGCGCTCTACAAGGAGGGCAAAATTGAGGAAGCCGCGAGCCGGAGCACCGGCATCGCCAAGCGGATGGCAGAGAAGCCGGAGGTCCAGGACCCGGACCTGGAGAAACGCCTGAACGTGCTGCGCAAGTGGGGCGAATTGTTCAAGCAGGCCAAGGAAGTACGCTTGGCCGCCCGCAGCGCCACGTACGCGGAAGCTAAACGCAAGCTCCAGTCCCAACTGGATGCCCTGGACCAGAACAACAGCGATCTCAAACCCTTGTATCAGCGTCTCGCGGCCTTGCGGGACGAACTGGTCCAAGAAGAGAGACACAGCTACAAGCTGGACGACAAGGCCACTGCCCAAGTGAAGGTCTTCGCCAAGGCGCTGGCCGAATACGACAAGGGCGTCGGTGTCGGACAGCTCGAAGGCGACGGCGTCAACATCACTTACGCCGGCAAGCCCATGCACATGGGCCTGACGCACGAAGCCACCGGCCCGGGCCTCTACATGGAAGCCGAAGGCTTTCGCTTCCTGGTCGAACCCCAGGACCTGTTTGGCACCCGGGCGAGCGAGAACTCGCCGGGCAAGCCGCCGCACGTGGCCTGCAACCTGACCCACGTCCTGGCCTTGGGCGCGGCTATGAAGCAGGCCGGGATCGGCCTGAGCGACGAAACGTGGAGCGCGAAGGAAGAAGCGCCGCTGCCTTCCGCGCGCCGCCTGGGCAGCGATGGCCAGGAGTACGTCTTCCTGGGCGACCGGCTGTACAAGGGCCAGCGGTCGGAGGACGCGAACAGTGAGCAGCAGTCTCAGGCCGACTTTGAAGAGAAGGCGGAAGCCCTGGCGGCGGCGGTCGAGCAGGATGCGCCCACGCCGGAGGACATTCGCCGCGTCGTGGCCGCGGCCGTGCGCGCCGCCTACAAGGAAACCCCCTGGTGGGACCACCTGCCCGGAGGCTTCGTGCGCAAGGTGCTGAACGAGGACTACATCGAGAGCAACATGCCCGGCAGCGCGGAACGCCTCAAGAAGGAATTGGCCGCTTTCCGCGCCGCTTACGCCCGCATCGTCCTGCCCCATGAGCGCTTCCGCGGCGCCAGCAGCCAGGGCGACGAGGCGCTCGAACTGCGCACCTTTGAGAAGCACGCCATCTGGAAGGTGCACAACCGCGCCGCGGACACAACCACTTTCTCGATCAAGAATCCGGACGACGAAAGAGACCGCCTCTTCATCCTCTACGATTTCCCCGGCAACCCCGCCGACTTTCCCGGAATCGGGCAGTCCAAGACCGTGCGCATGACGCACCAGGCCCTGGGCGTCACAGCCACGTATGACATGGCGGCGAACAAGCTCACCTGCGATCAAGCCGTCTGGGACCGCGGCGTGATACTGGGCTCGCCCCTGATTCCAGAGAATGTTCGTCTGTTCAAAGGGTTCGGGCCGCCGGCCTGGTGCCTGCCCCCGCATGTCTTGCTGGTGGACCAGCGGGGCAATACCAAAGGACTGGTGACGCCTTACGGCAGGCTGGACGTGCAGAATTTCAACGAGATAGCCGAGCCGGCCAAGCGCGAGGCGGCCATGAACGCCTTTCTGGACCAGATGGCCAAAGTGCTGCCCACGGCCAATTACCTGCACCTTTATTTCCGTTACCTTCTGGAGTACAGCCTGCCCAGCCCCATCACCTCACGGCCCAATCTGCTGGGCTGCCGGGCGCACTGCGGCGGCCAAACCGCCCAGCCCACCTTCTATACGCTCCAGCGTTTCATGGGCGGCCGCGCCGTGGGTGACTGCGTGGACCTGGCTGAGCTCTTCATGTCCGTCACGCGCCGCCAGGGCAAGCTGAGCTACGTCATGTCCCTGCCGTTCCACGGGGCCTGCGGCTGGGTGGAGAAGCCCGGTCAGGACAATCAGTATACTTTTTACGTGATCGAGACCGGACCGCCCCACTTCTTCAAAGACAAGGACCTGGACAAGGTCACCGAAAAAGCCTACCGCTCCTATGATGACGCCAAGACCATGCACATAAACGCCAAGAGTCTGGGGTTCAGCTTCCGTTTTGCCGGTGAGTTCACCCGCTCGCCTTGGGCGCTGTCCTCGCGCATGTACGTGGACCCGGTCTACGGGGAGGTCATGGAGCGCGTGGAGGGCTACTGGTACTTCCATTTCTATGCCCTGGGCATCAAGACCATGCTGGAAATGGTCGAGAAGGGCGACCGCGTGCCCGAGAACTGCATCGAACTGGCCGGACTGTACACCAGGGTGCGCGAGGCGGAAAGCGCCATCCACTGGACCAACGAAGCCATCAAGCAGTACACGCCCGAACAACGGGTCGCCCGCCTGGAGGAAGAATACCGCATCGCCAGCGTCTGGTGGCAGGAGCACGACAAGCAGAAGTGCTACGGCGTGCTGAAAGGCATGGCCGCGGAACTGAAGGGCCTGGAGCGCGATCCGCGGAGCCTGGACTACCTCAACCTGCGCCTGGAAGTCATGCACCTGCTGGGGGCCATCGGGCGGCCCTGGGAAGGCTGGGACGCAGTGGCCCATGAAATGCTCCTCCTCAAGCGTGCCAGCCGGGTGAAATTCGAGCATGCGGCGGGACTCACCGGCGTCTACGCGAAAATGGCGCGCCAGCTCCGCGCAGGCAAGCAACCCACGCCGCAGGAGCAAGAGGGGCTTGCCGGAATCCAGGAGGTGCTCGGGTGGTTCTACGAGCACGCGCTGTTCGAACCGCAGGACATGTTCAACCAGATCCAGTACAAGTACGCCTGCGCCGGCCTGTGGTACGGGGGGAAGTACGGACACGAGCGCCTGGTTGCGGAACTGCTCAAGGGCGGCCCCTTCCCCGACCCGGCCCAACCGCGCGTCCACGCCAACCGCGCAGACCCGGAGGCCGAGGACTGGAAGTGGATCAGGCTGGCCCTGCCGTCCTACTCCATGGCCATCGGCGACGCTTTGGACCCGGACGAACCGCCGGAGAAGTGGCGGCGCGAAGAGGCCGTCAAGCTCACCGAGGCCATGCTCAAGGCCGCCACCGAGGCCAGCAAGTTCGGTTCGCTGTACAGTTCCGAATTCCAGCTTCTCCAGGACCGCTTGAAGCGCGCCTTCATCCTCAAGGACTGGGCCGAAGTGGAGGCGGTGCTGAAAGTGGTGCAAGAGCGCAACTGGCCGCACTTGACCTCCGGCATTGCCGAGACCCTGGGGTTTGGCACGCGCTTCCTCACGCCCGATGAGTTCGTGGTGCAGTACAAGGTCTTCGCCAAGCACATCAAGTCCCGCACGGCCTACTTCGATGCCATCTACGCCGCCTACCAGGCGGACGGAATCGAACATGCCGTGCGCGCCTCCAAGGTGGCCCTGGATTGCTGGCCCGGCGACGAGGACATGAAACGGGAAGCGCAATACCTCGAGGAGTTGGCCAGGAAAAAGCTGGCCAGGGCAAAGAACAATCATCAATGAACATTGATCATTGTCTCTGTCCGAGCTTTTCCAAGTAAGCTGGCATATCATATTCTGTCACCTACAATGCAGGGAGACGCCCGCACTGAAGCTGTCGGGATCAACCACTAGGAGGAGGGAAGAAGTATGAGAAGGACCCAACGGACCTGCGGTATGGGCATGGCGTTCATCCTGGCCGCAGGTGTCTGGTGCAGCCCGAGATTGGCTTGGGGTGGGCAAGCGCCTGTTGTGACCAGCGTTTCACCTTCCAGCGCCCCTTCACTTGGCGGGACAGTGGTGACCATCAGCGGCGCCAACTTTGTCAGCGGCGCGACAGTGGACTTCGGAGGCGTGGCGGGCACAGGCGTGATTGTCAACAGTTCCACGGCCATCACTGTGACGACGCCGCTCCACCCTCCGGGCACCGTCACAGTAACCGTCACCGTCAACGGCCAGTCCGGCCAGTTGAGCAATGCCTTTGCCTTCAGTCCCTCGCAGGCGCCTGCTATCAGCGGCATAGCACCCGCAACCGGAAGCACTAACGGCGGCATAAAGGTCACGATCACAGGCAGCGGCTTCGTCAGTCCCGCCTCTGTTAACTTCGGAACCGCGGCGGCGGCGGCGGTGACCGTTGTCAGTGCCACGCAACTGACGGCCCTGGCCCCCTCAAACTCGGCCGGCGCCGTGGATGTGCGGGTCATCAACCCCGACACACAGTCGGCAGTACTGTCAAACGCGTTCACTTACGTGGCGCCGCCGTCCGGCACGGCCTCGTTCAGGTTCCTGACGACCTCGATGCCCGAGGCGAGCACCAAC
>JBEKKG010000325.1:0-7906 GCA_050010835.1 Planctomycetota bacterium | reverse complement strand
GCCAGGTGGACAATTTCTATGCCCGCCAGGAGACCGGGAACTTCGCCGTGGCGCTGGAGCGCATGCGCGCCCTGGGCGTGGCCGCCGGTTTCGCCGCACACGCCTGTGAGCCGCACGAGTGGATCAGGGACCACCTGGCCTGCGATTTCCAACTCTGCTGCTACTACGACCCCTCCTCCCGCGCCAGCCGGCCGGACCACGTGCCCAGCGATAATGAGAAGTTCGACCCGGCCCACCGCGACCGCATGGCGCAGACCATCCGCACGCTCAAGTGCACGGCGGTCCACTACAAGGTCCTCGCCGCCGGCCGGACACCGGCGCAGGAGGCGTTCGAGTACGTGGCCCGCGTCATCCGGCCCCAGGACGTGGTCCTGGTGGGCTTCTTCCTGGGGGACAATGAGAACCTGATCGAGGAGTCTGTCAGGCTGTTCGAACGGACCATCTGAATTGAAAATTGAAAATTGAAAATTGAAAATTCACAATTGCACTGCTTGCTCTATAATGCGCCCTTTGCTGTTCAGGCACGCCAACCAGGAGGGGTTTCGCATGTCAGGGAACATTGTGGACTCGAATCGTCCGGCGCTTACGCACCGTGAGCGCTTCCGCAGGCAAATGCACTACCAGGCCATTGACCGCGGGGTGCACTGGGAGTTCGGCTACCTCGGCGAGACGATCGAGCGCTGGCACAAGGAAGGCCTGCCGGCGGAAATCACCGCGGGCGAAGGGCCCGGCTCGGTGGAGGCCTACTTTGGCGTGGAACCCACGCACGGCCTGCCCGTGCGCATGGATCTGTATCCGCCGTTCAAGGGCGAGCCGAAAATCCTCGAACAGAAACCCGACCGCCGCGTGATCCAGCATCCCAGCGGCCTGATCTGCGAGGAGAAGACCTCGGGCATCCACACCATCCCGCGCTACATCAAGTTCCCCATCGCCAGCCGCGACGACTGGAAACGCTTCAAGGAGCGGCTCGACCCCGCCGCGGCCGAGCGGCACAAGGTGGACTGGAAAAAACTGGGGCAGGAACTGCAGCACACCGACCTGCCTGTGGGCGTCTGGTTCGGCAGCTTCCTGGGCTGGCCGCGCGACTGGATCGGCTTCGAGGGCCTCGGGTACATGGTCTACGACGACCGCGAGCTGGTCGAGGAGATCGTCGAGACCTTGACGGTCCTGTTTTGCAGCCAGTTGGAGCTGGCGTTGAGCGAGGTTCGCGCGGATTACGCCGCGGGGTGGGAGGACATCTGCTTCCGCAGCGGCCCGCTCGTCAGCCCCAAGATGTTCGGCGAGATCGTCATTCCGCGGCTCAAGCGCGTCACGGAGGTCATCCGCCGCCACGGCTGCGACGTGATCTGGACCGACTGCGACGGCGATATCCGCAAGCTCGTGCCCCTGTGGCTCGACGCCGGCCTGAACTGCATGTTCCCGCTGGAGGTGCACCCCGGCAGCGACCCGGTGTGGATCCGCAAGGAATACGGCAAGCGCGTCCTGCTGCGCGGCGGGATTGCGAAGTTCGAGCTGTCCAAGTCGCGCCAGGACATCCTCAAGGAGCTGAAGCGCGTCGAGAAGGTTTTCGAGGAAGGCGCCTTCATCCCCCACGGCGACCACCGCATCCCCGAGGATGTGCCCTACGACAACTACAGGTACTACATCCGCGAGAAGCTCGCCATGATGGGCTGGAAGAACGGCGACGTGGCGGGCATCTGGCCGCTGCGGAACTTCAAGTAAGCGGCGAAGCCTAAGTCCATTTGACACAAAGGAAGATGCCATACAATCGCTGTGCAGTTGAGTCCTTCAAATGGGAGCATGTTATGAACGCTGTAGGCACCTTCCCGTTTGGTCAGCCTGTCACGATTGTTTCTCAGCAGGATCGAAGCCCTAAGCGCGTCTTCGTTCTTGGGGTTTACGCCAGTGCCGTGCATGCGCGCTGGATCGGGTCGGATGGCAAAGACGTAGTAAAGGCACTGGCCGTAGCCAGCGAGCCGTACATCTTCTGGCGCGGCGACGGGGCGGACGAAATCGTTTCCAAGGTTTCCATTCCCAAGGAACTTGGCAGCCTTGTTCCTGCGGACGCAGAGTTGAACGGCCCGTCTGGTATTGCGCTCGACGATCTCTTCCTAAAGCCGCTTGGCCTTGATCGCCGCGAGGCCTGGCTGTGCGACCTCGTACCCCATAGCTGCGTGAACCCGGCCCAACAGAAAGCAATTGAACGTGCCTACAATCCGCTCGTGGCAAGACATGGCTTGCCCACGCCTTCTACGCCAGGAGTACCGAGCAAGCTGGCGCTCGATGACCGCCGGAACGAGATCCTTACAGAACTTCGCGAGTCGAAGGCGAGAGTCTTGGTTCTTCTTGGTGATCAGCCGATCAAGTGGTTCCTGGCGCACTTTGATTCCCGGTGGAAGAAGCTGTCAGACTTCAAGCCTTACGGCGCGCTTCACCGCGCTACTGTTGACGGTTTGAACGTCGCGGTACTTCCTCTCGTTCACCCGCGCCAAGCCGCCCGACTCGGCCTTTCGTCGTCGGGGTGGTACGAGAAGCACCTGGCTTGGGTAAAGGAAAGGGCAGCGGGTTTGCTCGCGGACACTTAGGCATGTTTTGGCTTGCTGGGAGTTTGTATCTATTATGCAGGGGGGCCACGAGCAGTACGAGATTTGTCCGGGCCGCATTCTTGGATTACGAAGAGAAGGCAGCGAAGGATCAGCAATAGCGCAGGCCCCTTGGAGCGAAAGGGCCTAGAGGTTTCTCGGAGGGGGGGACTATGTGGAGGCGCAATTCATCAGCCATCCTTCTCGGTACATGCATCTTCTTCGGGTTGTCATCCTGCGGGAACAAAGCGCCAAAGCCGGGGTCCCCAAGACCGACAGATCCGGAAGCCTCGAAGAGTTCTGAATCAGCACCCGTGGCCAAAGGCGTTCCAGAGAGTGCAAAGACCGCACTCACAGCCCTTAAAAAACTGCAGGCGAAGATCGAGGCCGGAATCAACTTTGACAGATACTCCGAAACTGTGGGTGAAACCCTGTATGAAGTCAAGGAATTCACAACATCTGCCGATGCCAAAGGCTTTGAGGCCCTTTCATCCGCCATCGCCGATGCGATGGCTGATTTCCAGCGTGCCAGCGACATGTGGAACCAGAAAATCCAGCGGGGGGACTCATTGCAGGGGGAAGTGGATGACGCAAGAATGAAGCAAAGCTGGCGCAAGGCATCTTCTCACATTATGGATGCCGCCGCATTGATTGCCGGGGGAGGTCATGAGTTTTTTGCAGAATATGCCAGCAAGAAGAAGGAACTAGCCTCAGCAATTAAGGAAGGCGACGAGAAACAAGAGAAGACTATTGCAGGAATGCAAGCTCTGGTCAACGAGATGAACAAACCGAACCTGTTTTCCTTGCTCACCTACAAAAGAGATAATTACCTCAAGATCACGCAATACTTGACTATGAATCCGACTCTGGTTAATGCCAAGAACGACAACGGGATGACCCCACTACACTACTGCATCCAGTATGGTGATTACGCGATTGCTAAATTCCTGATAGACCACCAGGCAGACGTAAATGCAAAAGCTAACGACGGATCCACACCTATTAAGCTTATCTTGAAGCGCTTGCTTATAACACCCAATACTGATGCAGAACCAATCATGTGGCAAGACGTGCTCAAGGATCTTCTAAAAAAGGGCGCCGATCTCCAGTTGGTAGATGCTGATGGTAACACGCTGCTACTCTACTTGGCGGGGTTCTGCCAAAAAGGCACAGCGGCTTTAGCGGCTTCAGCGTTGATTGCTTTCAAAGCTGATGTGAATGCCAAGAACAAGAAGGGCAACACGCCACTGAAAGAAGCCAGATATTGGGCAAGTATCTTTAAGAACGATGATGCACGAAACTGTGAGAAGTTCATCGATCTGCTCCTGAAGAATGGAGCCAAAGAGTAGCCGTCGGAACTTCGGGGACATCCACGAAACTCCCTCGTTACCCCGCCGGATTCTGCTCAAGTTCCACTTTCAACCGCCTGCCAAGGGCTGCGGCGGCCCGGTCCAAGGTGTCGAGCGTCACCGCCTTGTTTTTCGGATCGAGAATCCGATCAAGCGATGAGCGGCTTGTGTGCATGCGGCGGGCCAGGGCCACTTTGGTCACGCCCTGCTTCTTCATCGCGTCAAGTAACTGGAACGCCAAGACCATTTTCGTGGCGTCGCGGCGTACTTCCTCGTAGATTCCCTCTTCCTTGAGGAATTCATCGAGGGTCTCACCAATATGCTTGCGGTTAACGGCCATGTTCAGTTCCCTTTCAGTAAGGCCAAACGCTTGCGCGCGACCTCAAGTTCCTGCAGAGGTATTTTCCGCGATTTCTTGACAATGCCGTGCAAAAGAATCATCTCCGCATCGTCAATGGTGAAGAAGACCCTGGCAATTCCAGCGTCGAGCTTGGCCCGCACTTCCCAAAGATCGAATTCCAGCTTGCGGACTATCGGCATGCCCATCGGCCAGCCAAATTCGACGACCTGGATGTGTTTGCCGACCTTCTTGCGCTGTGCAGTGGTAAGTTCTTCCTTAAGCCACTCACGAACAGGACGCCGTCCCGCCTCGGTGACGAAAAACACGGCTTGAACCCTTTTCCCCTCATGGTTCATGCTTCAAATGTACTCTATACAGTACATATTGTCAACCAGCTTCTGAGGATTTCCGGGACGTCCACGAAACCCAGGCCGATCGCTGCATACCTACTTCGCCGTGCCGCCTTCCGCCGGCTTTGACGCGGGATCGGGCTTCTCCAGCAGTTCCGGATTCTCGACCCACAGCGCGAAGTACGGCGCCTTGGCGCCCACGCGTTCCAAGTACAGCAGGAACGGCCTGTCGAAGACCAGCCAGCGCGGCTCCGGTTCGTCCGCAGCCGCCCACCCTATCCCCGCCTCGGACTTCAGCTCCACGCCGCGATCATCGAGCCGAAACCGAACGGTCTGGTACGCAGCCACGATGCTATCGCCCTTTTCCTTCGTGTTGACCTTGTCCTTCAGGTTGAGCACATGCCGGTGCATAACCTCTTCGTAATTGCGGTTGAGATCCATCGCGATGTTCGGCATCTGGAAAATGTCATCATCAAGCAGCGCAGCCCCCTTCGCGTGCGCCACGCGCTCCCGCACTGCGGCCAAGGTCTGTTCAAGGGTCTTCGCCGGGGCAACCACCGCCACAATAAGCCGGTCTGCCTGGGACTTGGTCTGCAGCGCCAGCACGAAGTTCCCGCGCCCGACGTAATCCAGCACCCGCACCTGCCCGGACGCCTCGCCTTTCCCGCCGGTGCCAAAGGACCTGACCTTCGTCCCGCGGCCGTTCTGCGCCTGCCAGGCAAGCGCGTCCCGCTTCAGGAACGGCGTTCCAAACAGCAGCTTCTTGAAGAGGTACGCGTATGCAAAAACGGGACTCTCTACTGCCCAGGGGAACTGCACCGGCGCCGGCGCGTCGGCTCCGAACTTCTGCTTCAAGTCGCCATTGAGTTTCTCGATGAACTCCTTGGTCGCAGGGCCGGCTCGGACCAGGTACGACTCTGCGTCCAGGTCCTCCTTGCTCGCCTGCCCCTTGTTCAATTCCACCTCCATTTGGGGCGTGCCCTCCAGCCGGACCGGCCCGCCGCACAATTCCTGTCCCAGAGCGTCCCAGGCAAGCTGAATCGTGCTGCACCAGACGATGTTCTTGCCCGCATCGTGAGGCACATTCAGGTACGCGCTGACGATGGTGTCCTTCGGAAAGTCCGCCTTCTCTGGAACCGGTGCTTTGTCGGTGGTCTTCTCCTCAGCAAAGACCAACGCCGGAAGAGCAAAGAGCAGGCAGCAGCAAGTGGCCGATAGGCGGGGCATGGGTCGTCCTCCAATGGCTCAAACCAGTGTGGCGATTGTAGCCCGACAAGCGCAAGAGGCAAGGAAGATCACTGCGTTTGAAAGCTCCCGGATTGATAGTCCCAGCTCTTGCCTTGGTCATGGGTGACGAAGAGGCGGTAGTAATAGGTCGTGCTTCCCTTAAGTCCGCCGAGCTTGAATTGATTCATTCCTGCCTTGACTTCTTGCTCCGGTGTCGCGGATTGCCAAGTGCGCTCAGGGCGATACATGTCTATTTGCACGGCGGAGCCCTTGGTCACTTTTTGAAAAGGATAGGTTAGACAATCCACGGTTCCGTAGTAAAGAATTGCTTTCGAGTGTGGCCCTGTCTTTGTGATCTCATAGTCAATGGTGGCATGATCGGAGGCGACCTCTGATGCTTTGGATTCGCCAAACTGGACGGGCAGCTCAAAGAGTTGCGCGGTCTTCTCAGGGCTGAGGTATTCAGGCAGAGGAGCGGGTGCGCCATCTGTCTGCGGCGGCTTTTCACGGGCAGCGCGAGTGTATAATTCGATGCCACCCGTGGCCATGGACATCCAGCCGTCGGTGGCGTAATTATTCATGTAATATGCGCGTTTGCCGGACGCTATGCCACTATCCTCTTCCTGGGGCATGGGGAGTTCCTGGGAATCAGAGGTCATTTGCGCGCGATACCATTTGTGGTCGCTTCCATAAAACCAGCCCCGGCGCATGATCTCCCTGACCACGTCGCCGCTGCGTTCACGGTTGGGAGGGCCTGGAATCTCACAAAAGGAACCCGTGCCTCGAATAGTTCCAAAGTTGGGGCCATTCTTTCCATTCTTTCGTCCGGCAGGAGCCTGCGCGGACGCATAGAGTTTCCAGCGCGTTGCTTGCTCATCGAAAAAGTATCCATAGTAGGTCATCAGGCCGTCGGCAGTTGCCTCGATCCTCAATGCTTGAATCGTGCGCGCGGCCCCGTTCTTGTAGGCAGTGGCCCTGAACTTGACCCCCGTTCCTTCCCCGCCGAAGGTGCTGTATTGAGCCTCTGGAATATCTGTGCCGATCAACCGCGCCATTTTCTCAATCGGAGGAGCCTGCGTCGCGTTGCGGCCGGCAATCCACATGGAGAAGTTGAAGCCGGCTCCTGGAGGAATAAGGCCGCCACTCTTGAAAGAGGTGCCGTAGTAGCCGAAGGGTGTTGTGAGTGGAGAAAAGCTCGAGGTCTTTGCCACAGCCTGTGTTTCAAAAACCCACATCTTGGGGGCCGGGCAGGTTGTCGGAGCATAAAACCTGGAGTGCACGGCAGCAGGACGCCAGCGGGTCCTGAGCAAACTCGCTTTATTGACGGCGGAACCTTCCAACCGGATGTAATAAACTCGGGTTTCAGCAGGCGGAGGAGTTTTCGTGCAATCAATGGCGAAGGTTACTTTGCCCGGTTGCTTGACGGTAAAGGTGAGGGTCTGTTGTTGCGGCGCTTGGCCATCGCTGGGATTGACCTTGAGCGTCTGGGTTTCATCGCCCACTGTGAGCACCCAGGGGTGATTGGCCTCGCCATCAGGGACCTGCATGAAAAACGTTGCTTTGATTTCGCCCGCTTCAGCACACCACAGGTGCCACCGCGCCGTTTTCGTTGGCATTTCTTCTTGTTCAGTCTCTTGTGCAGGAGCCTCTTGCTTTGGCTGATTTGCGCCAAGATACCCAAAACTACAACCAATGAAGCCCTCATCTCCCGGGATCACCGTCTGCTGATCCAAGGCCTGGAAACAGCGGTCAAAGAAACCATTGGTGGCGGTGAGGTCAATTCTCCCCCCTTTGGCGGCTTGCCCTTGGTAGCGGATTTCAGATTTCGCTCCTTCTTTCGATAAGACATCCATGCTGACAGGAGGATCAAGGACAATAGGAGGCTCCATAGCCAGTAAGGGCAGCGCAACGGCGAGTGCGATGCTTGACGCTCCGAACCAGCGCCAACAGCGGCCGAGCTGATGCGGAAGCTCGCCCAACGCGACACGGCCGCTGCAAGACCAAGATGTTGATAGCGTCTTCATCGTCGGCTCTCAACTGAGCCTTTCGAGCGCAGTT
>JBEKKG010000324.1:0-9697 GCA_050010835.1 Planctomycetota bacterium | reverse complement strand
GGGCAAACGGCACAACAAGGCGGCCGGCAGCCAAGTATCGCGCCGGAGCTTTCTTGGCGGCACTGCCAGCGCGTCAATTCTGGGCTCGCTCTGTGCCGGCGAGTCGCGCAGCGGCGAAACGGACCTGTCGAAGCGCGAAGTCCGTGGCGACAAGTACAAGGAGAAGCTGCTCGCCAGCCTCGGTGGCGACTGGCCGGATCTCGGCCCGTTGGAGCCCCTTGTTGAGAACACCACGCAGAAGAACGGCTACCGCCTGGAACGCATAACCTACCTCGTCGAACCGGGCGAGCGCATCGCCGCGTACCTGCTCGTCCCCGAGGGCGTGAGCAAAGAACGCCAGGCGCCCGGCATCTGCGTCTGGCATCAGCACAACGGCGCATACGCCATCGGCAAGGACGAACCGGCAGGGCTGAAGCTGGGGCCGATGCACCAGACTGGCGTGGCGCTGGCGCAGGAAGGCTACGTCGTCCTCTGCCCCGATGCGGCAGGTTTCGGCGAGCGGAACAAGCGCGGCAACCTGCGGGGCCGCGACCTGGAGCACTATCTTTTTGCCATGTACGTTATCGCCGGGAAGTGCCTTGCCTGGAGGAACATTGCAGACATGCGCCGGGCCGTGGACTGCCTTTGCAGCCGCCCGGAGGTCCGGCAGGACCGCATCGGCTGCTATGGCCACTCGATGGGCTCGACGCACACCTGGCTGGTCGGGCCGTGGGAACCGCGCCTGAAAGCCCTTGTGGGCAACTGCTGCCTGCCGACGTACGCCGCGATGGAACGCTGCAACCTGATCCATTGCTTCCCCAACTACGTCCCTGGTTGGCGGCAGTTTGGCGATACGCCGGACATCGCCGGCATGATCGCCCCCCGCGCTCTGCATCTGAATTTCGGCGAGACCGATTCGGGCAGTCCCATCGAGGAAGTGAAGACCGGCATCGAGATCATCCGGCGGGCCTATGCCGCAAAGAACGCCGAGGACAGGTTCTCATACTACATCGAACCGGGCGCGGGACACGTGCTCAGCGACGAGATGCTGCGCCGCGTGAAGGCCCACTTCGCCAAGTATCTCGCGGCTGCGGGTTAGGAGGCCGGCGTGCGCTCCGTGCAGTACCGGCAGCACTTCTCCTGCCGATACCCGCATGGGATCAGGAAGAGGTTGATGCCGTGCGGAAGGACCTCAAGAGCGTACCGTGGAAAGCAGAGAAATCGTGCCTTGTCCTCCATTGAAGGCACTGTCTCCCGAGACCTGCCAGTTCGGAGCGCGTATGTCTTCGCGGCGGCACGAGCGCGAGGCGAGCTTTCGCCTTGGCTTTTGGCCGCAACGGAAGATACTCTTGTTTCCGGGCGCCGCAGACTTACTTGGGGAGCACTAAACGCACAGGGGCGCACAGAAAGGAATCGCATGACTGCCATGACCAGCCGCGAACGCATCAGCAACATCCTGCGCCGCCAACCGGTGGATCGGATCGGGCTGTACGAACATTTCTGGGGTGATACTCAGGCCTGCTGGAGCAAACAGGGGCACATCCAGGCAGGTGAGAACCTGGCGGACCACTTCGGCTTCGACCTGGAACTGGCCTGGCCGCTGAACACGGTGGCTGACCTGGACCACAAGGACGAAGTGCTTGAGGAGACGGAGAGCACCAAGCTGGTGCGCAACGGCAACTACGCCACGATGCGCTCGCACAAGCTGCACGCCTCCACGCCCGAGCACGTGGACTTCCTGGTGAAGGACCGCACCGGCTGGGAGCAATACATCAAGCCCAAGCTCGCCCCTGAGCGCCGGCGCATCAACTTCGAGGCCTACCGGAATGCCAAGGAAAGCGCGCGCCGCGCCAAGCGCTTCTTTGCCTGGTCGGGCGTCAACGTCTTCGAGATCATAAAGGACGTCTGCGGGCACCAGTTCATGTTGCTGGGGATGGCCGACGACCCCGCCTGGGTCAAGGACATGGCCGACACGTACGCGAACTTGTCGGTGGAACTGCAGAAGATCCTCTTTGCGGAGGAGGGCCTGCCGGACGGCGTCTGGTACTATGAAGACATGGGTTTCAAGCAGCGGCCCTTCATGTCGCCCCGCATGTACCGCGAGATTATCCTGCCGGCCCACAAGCTGACTGTGGGCTTTGCCAAGAGCCAGGGCTTGCCGGTCATCCTGCACTCGTGCGGCTACATCGAGCCGTTGCTGCCCGACCTGCTCACGGCGGGCATAGACTGCCTGCAAGTGATCGAGGTCAAGGCCGGGATGGACCTGCTGAAGCTGTATCGGGAATACGGCGACCGGCTTTCTTTCATGGGCGGCATTGACGTGCGTGTGCTCTACACGAATGACAAGGCCCAGGTGGATGCTGAACTGGAGGCGAAGATTCCGGTGGTCATGGGGAAGAACGGCTACGTGGTCCACAGCGATCATTCCATCCCCGACACCGTGAACTACGACACTTACAGGTACTTTGTCCAGCGCGCATTGGAATTGGGGACCTATGGAAGATGATCCTCCGGGGTTGCGGTTAGCGGCGCGAAAGCAACCTGGAGAAAGGATGGCAGGCCATGAATGCAAACGCCACAACAAGATTTTGCCACAGAGGATGCAGAGCATATAGAAGGACAGCAAGAACCTCTCTGTGTGCTCTGCGTCCTCTGTGGCTGATCATTCTGGCGCTGCTGCTGCCGGCGCCGTTGGCGGCGGCGGAGGCAACGGGCCCCTCGTGGCAGGCGGTGGGATGGGGCGGAGGCGGATTCTACTGGGCGTGCGCGTTCCATCCGGCCAAGGACGGCGTGATCTACCTCGGCGGCGACGTGAATGGCGTCTACAAGACAGAGGACCGCGGCGCGCATTGGCGCATCTGCAACACGGGCCTCACGGACTACGCGATCTATTCCCTGGCCGTGGACGCGAAGCACCCGGACACGGTCTACGCCGGGACGCCGAGCGGCGTGTGCAAGAGCACCGACGCTGGCGAACACTGGCAGTTCAGTGCAAAGACCGGCCCCAAGGACTTGCGCATCACCGCCGAGCGGGGCCTTAGCGTGCGGGCCATTGCCGTTGATCCGAGCGATGGAAATATCGTCTACGCCGGCAGCCCCGGCGGAAAAGTCTACAAGAGCACTGACGGCGCGCTGACGTGGAAACAAGTCTATCAGGTCCCGGTGCCGGCCGCGGCGGAAGGAGCGGCGCCGCCAAATGCGCTGCGCGCCCAGTTCGGCGGAGTTAACGCTGCCTATCACGGCGGGTTCTGGCTGCCGCTGGCGTGGCCGGTGGGAACCGCGCCAAAGGATTGCCAAGGGTTCGGTTTCACGTTCAAAGGAAATGGCGCCGCGCCGAAAACCGCCATTCTGACGCTCCGCACTCCAGACGGCGCCGTGTACGGCAGCAAGAACCTGTGCGCTTTGTTCCAAAAGACCGATTGGCAGGACGTGTGGCTGACGGAGGACGACTTCACCCTCGAGGCCGCGGAAGCCGGCAAACAGACGGAGAAGTCCGCAGCATGGCCGAAGAAGCCGGACTGGGGCAAGTGCGCGCGGGTGGATTTCTGTTGCGTGAATATGGACAACGAGAAGCCGTCGCTGGCTCTGTTCGGCATGTTCTATTCCGCGCCGAGCGGTTCGGCGGACAAAGCGGCGCGGATCGCCGGCAGGGACTTTGCCAAGGACAAGGAGTGCCACCCGTACGGCAACATGAATACCGCGGCGCCGCAGCCGCCGAAAGCCGGCACCGTCTTCAGTGTCATCGTGTCCGCGAAGCACCCCGCGCTGGTCCTGGCTGCAACCGAAAAGGCGGGGCTGGTCAAGAGCGAGGACGGCGGCGCAACTTGGACCGCATTGCCGACACCGCAGCACGTCAGCCACGCCGCCTTGGCGCCGAGCGACGAGCAGATCATATATGCGGCCTGCGGCAAGGAGGGCGTCTGGAAATCCAGCAATGGCGGCCAGACGTGGAACGCCGCGCAGGCCGGCATGGATGCCAAGTGCGCAGTCCTCGAGGCCGTCGTGGACCCGCAGACGCCGGACACCGTGTACGCCATCGGCAACGGCGGCTGGAACGGCTCGTTCTTCCGCTCCACTGATGGCGCCAAGACCTGGGCCTGCGTGCGCGCCATCGCTACAGACGTCAAGGCCAACCCCACGCTGCCCGACGAATATCCTGGCAACGGCAAAGGTTCGTTCAGCACGCTGACCAACCTGGCGCTGAACCCGGCCAACGCCAAGGAACTGTTCGTCTCGGGAAACTGGCGCAACTGCTTCAGCAGCGACGCGGGCCAGACGTGGGAGGAGCGCGACGCCGGGGCGGACATCACCTGCGTGTCGGACATCCGCTTCCTCGACGGCCAGACGTACGTCACGGCCATGGACGAAGGGTTGCTGGCCAGTGCCGACCACGGCGCCTCCTGGCGGCAGCTCTGTCCGCTGAAGTACGCGAACAACCTCAGCGGCCACCAGTGGCGCGTGTCCGTGTCGAAAAAGGCGGACGGGGCGGTTAAGATCGTCTCCACGTCGTCGCCGTGGGCGGAGCAGGTCAACCGCGTGCTGGTCAGCGAGGACAGCGGCAAGACCTTCAAGCCGGTACAGGAAGGACTGCCGGGCACACGCCCTGGGTCGAACTGCATGTGGGGCGAGGGCTACGCGCGCGCCCTCGCGGCCGACCCCAAAGACCCGAACGTGCTCTACCTCGGCATTGACGGCGATCCCGAGCCGGCGAAGAAGCAGCCGGGCGGCGGGGTCTTCAAATCGGTGGACGGCGGCCTGAGCTGGAAGGCGCCCGCGCAGCAGCCGGGCAGCCGGCGGATGTTCTTTGGCCTGGTGGTGGATCCGGCCGAGCCGCGGCGGGTTTTCTGGGGCGCGTGCGGGAACGGCGGCGGGCTGTATCGCAGCGAAGACGGCGGCGAGACGTGGGCGCACGTCTTCAAGAACGAGACGTGGCTCTTCAACGTGGCGGTGTCGCCGGCGGGCGTGGTGTACGCGCCCGGCGCAAACTTGTGGCGCAGCCGCGACCACGGCACGACCTGGGAGAAGATTACGGCGTTCACGGACAGCATTTCGATTGTCGGGCTGGAGATCCATCCACGGGACGAGCAGACGATTTGGCTCTCGCGCGTAAATTGGGGCAACGGCCCGGAGGGCGGAGTCTACAAGACCAAGGACGGCGGCGCGACCTGGCAGGAAATCACTGGAGACATTCCGCACCGCAAGCCGCTGGTGCTGCGCTATGACGCGGAGGCAGGCGAACTGTGGGCGGGCGGGGTGGGATTGTACAAGCTGAAACAGTGAGGGCCTTGCGACGCGGGCGCAGGTAGCTGAGTGCGCGGCCTGGTTGTAGCGCAGACTTCCAGGCTTCCAGCCCGCAGCCCGTCTTTTGCCTCTCCCGGCGCCACGAGCTATCCACGGCCTGCCGACTGGAAGTCGGCCCTCTCCCCGCAGGAGATTGGTTGTGAGCCTGTTTGATTTATGCAAGTGACTTATGGCCAAGATGTTATGAGAGACAAACCAGTACGGGAGGCAGTCATATTTTGAAACGTTCTGTCGCATGATTGCTCACTTTCTGCACAGTGTTTGCAGGCCTCTTGCGTAGAGTCCGAAGAGCTTTACCAATGAAGTGGCTTCAACTGGCGCATCCTTGGCGCGCACGGCTCCAAGGGTTTCGGCGAGGGCCTTATCCACGAGTTGCCTGATGATTACGATCGCCGGGCGGAATGGCTTTGCCCCTGCACCTTGGGCGCTACCAAAGCGCAAAATCTCTTTGGTAATTTTACTATTCTTACTACTGGAAGAGCACAATGTGGTAGGACAGCCTTTCCAGGCTGTCCGGACAGGCTGGAAAGCCTGTCCTACCGCTGCGCCATTTCGGCAACTGCGCGCGCACCAATAGGATTCATAGGAAAAATGCGAGCGATGCAACCGCTTGCTCACGCGCGCGGCTCGGGACCTTCCCGCACCACGCACCACTCTTCCCGCTCCCCGCTCTCTCATGCTCCGCCAATCCTCACTGGCCCGCCGTACCTTCAGTAAGAGTATCACAATACCGTAAGGCTGTCAAGTGCGAAACCAAAGAAAAAATGTATGGTGGTTCCATTTCTGGCTCTAACCACAGAGGACAACAGAACTTATGTTCTTAAAAAATCGAAAATCCAAAATCGAAAATCGAAAACTGATCGGTCCTACTTGTGCTCGTCAAGCCACTTCTTGGCGGCTGCGCGGACGGACTCAAGCATCTCCTGCTCTTCCGGCGTAGCCTCCACACGCTTCCCGCCTTCCAGACGACCGAGCAAGATGAGGAAGAAGGTAGACTCTTTCTGCATTGTCCCGTGGTCGTCAACTACCCACGCCAGGCTGCGCGCGGCGGCGCAACGGATATTCCGGTCAGCGTCATCGAGAACAGGCAAGAGGCCTTGAACAATCCGCTTAACCAGGGCAGGGTCTGCGGGCTTGACATAGCAGAAGACACTGTGAAGGAGGTGAAGGCCTTGGCGCAACTCTTGACGCACGGCAGGATCGGGACTTTCCAAGCAGGCGGCGACAATCGCCAAGCGCCGATTCAGGTTTGGGATATGTTGAATCGCCATAATGGCCTGTTTCCTGCGCAGAGGATCGCTGTCTTTCAGGAATTCCGCCCAAAGCCGTGGCAGGTCCTTGGGCGGCAGGATCTGGGCGAGGCTCGCCAATGCGGTCTCACGACTTGGCGAGTCCTTCCCGCAAAAATCGGTGAGTTCCGGCAGGCAGTCCGGGCGGTCGCGCAGGTTCCGCAACAGGCCGGACATGAACTGGGGATTCGGCGGCGATTGTGTTGCGGCCTGATCGAGAAAGTACCCAATGCGTTCTTTTGTCCCGCGCTGCCACAGCAGTGCGCCTGCGCGCAATAGCAAGTTCGGCGATGAGGTGATCCTGCCCTGGCCAATCTGGTCGGCCAGAACCAGAGCCGCCTCAGGGTCGGCCAGTTCCAACCCCTGGAAGGCAGACTCCTGCGTACTCAAGTTGGTTGCTTTCACTTCCGCAAGCAGCCTGTTTTTTGAGACACGGCCACTCTCGAGCGCGCGAAGGTACAAATCAGCCGCTGCCTTGTGTGACGACAGCGCCAGCACCTCCGCTGCCGGGTCGGCGACGAAGACAGGGGTATTCCCCGCCGCCCATGCTGTCCAAGTGTGTCTTTCCGGCCTGATTTGCCATGCATACGAATAGTTCGAGAACTCCCGATCACAGCAGTACAAAAAGAGCGGGCAGGGCAGCAGCAGCGCAATGAGCAGTGCGGCGACGCCGCAGAACCAGATCAAGCCGCGCTTCCAGTGCCTTCTGCGCTCGATGCCTGCCTTGGCGTCCCGCTTGGCCGCGCGGCGCATACGCCACCAAGCCACGGGCAAGGCGCCCAGGCACGCAACCGCGCCCACGGGCAGGAAGACAATCAGGCCGGTCTCATAAGCCCAGTCGAAGGGACTGGTGAACGGGAACACAAACCTGACCAGGTACGCAACAGCGCCGAGAAGCACTGTCTCCAGGACGCCCAGGACCATGACCGCCCAGCACCAACCGCTGCGCTCCCCGCGCCGCCACGCCCGAAAAGCCAGTGTGAGCGACCAGACCAGGAGCACGCCGGTGGCCGAGAGGGCCACGCCCAACCCCGGGCCGAAGGATGGGTCATTCACGTCCAGGATAATGGCCAGCACGATGCTGGCGCAGCCTGCCAGTGTCGCCAGCCCGTTTACCAGCAAGGCATCGCGCGTGCCGCTTAAGTTGCGATTCGACCAGAACGAGGGCATGCGGTCATTATAGCACATTTCTCTGGAGCGCGGCGGCTTGCCGCCGCAGTAAATGCGTGGCCCAGAGCGTACCGCGGGCGTCCCGCCCGCCTTCGTCCTCGCGCCCTGCCAGCCTGCCACGAGCGGGCGGGACGCCCGCGGTACATTTGCTGACATGCACCCGTGCGGTGACTTGTCACCGCTTTGAAAGCGGCGGCAAGCCGCCGCACTCCAAAGCTATGGGACTTATGGGAACAATGGGAATGATGCAACGGGAGTGTTTCATTTCAGTTAGGAGCGGCGGGCGCCTCGCCCGCCGTACCACGGGCGAAGGCGCCCGTGGCTCCTTCGCAGGCTAACTGAGATGAAACACTCCCTGATGCAACCGCTCCCTCACGGTCGCGGCTCGGATTCAACGGTTGCCATTCTTTATTCATCATTCTCCATTCATCATTCCTACCTGGACTGCCCCCACTGCCCGGCCTTGGCCTTGTAGATCTGTCCGGCAAGGACCTGGTAGCTCCGGCCGTCCACAATGACTGTCACAGGCACTTGCAGCGCCACGCCTTTGATATCCTTGCCATTGTCAGAACTCACAAGACCTTTGTCCTTCAACGCTGCGGCAAACGTGCCGTTGCGCAAGCTTATTGAATAACGGGCGTTCCAATTCCCCACGATCTTCGAGTTAAGCGGCGGCAGGACCGTGTGCGAAATGAGTCCTATCCGGAGTTGGCCGCCGCCGTCACTGGAATGGCCGCGCCCATCCATCATAAAGGCCTTGCAAACTCCGCCTACATCCAGCAGCAGGTGTTGCCCCGCGGGGCTGAAGGTGGTGCTCATCGGCAGAAAACCCGTCAGCGTGAGGCTGTCATGCCCAACCGGCTGAGCGAAGTTCAGCCGGATGCTCAGCGAATTTACCGCGATGAAGGCGCCCTTTACGGGCGGGGGCAGGTCAAACGGCGTGCGGGCCTTATTGTTCGGGTCGGAATTGAAGGCGCTCTCCATCTCGTCGGGATACCCGTCCCCGTCCCTGTCAATGGGGAAGGGGCTGGGCAGGGCCGTCACATTTACGCTGGCAGTGGCGCTCACGCCGTTGGCATCGGTGACAGTCAGCACCGCGGTGTACGTGCCGGCGACAATGTAGATATGGGTCACGTTCTGGCCCGCCGCTGCGGCGCTGCCGTCGCCGAAATTCCAGGAGTAAGCCAGCGCGCCGGCCAAACCCGTTGCGCTGCCGCTGAAGGACGGCGCCAACGCCACTTGGTCGAGGTTGGGCGAGGCGGACGCCGTCGCCGCGGCGGCCAGGACGATGACCAGGGTGCCGGTGGTGCTGCCCGCGTAGTCAGGATCGTTGATAGCCGCTACGACCGCGTAGCTGCCGGGCAATGTGGGCGCCGTGGTCGAACCGTTGTAGGTAAGGATCACGTTCAATCCCGCCGGTGTTGTCGTGGCCGTGGCGGACTTCGGCGTGCCGTCATAAGTCCAAATCAGCCCGCTGAGGGCCACCGGCGCGTTCGCCTTGCTGATGGTCAGCGTCGCGCCCACAAAGGTGAGGGCGTAGTTCGCTGTGGCCGCCAGAGTCCCCTGGGTTATCGGGTATGTCCCGGCACTGGAACTGGCCACCGCGGTTGTGGCCAAACTGCCCGTGAATATCGCGGCCGTATCGCCACTGACCAGGCTGCTGTAGGTGTAGGTCAGCGCCGGCAAAGCTGCGCCGTAGACAATGCTCTGGCTGTCCGCCGTCACTGTCAGCGGCTTGGGCGTGATAGTCCCGGTGCCCACGCTGGTGAAGGTTACACTGTAGTCTTTGCCGCCGTTGCCATCGTTTACCGTACCCGCCGGTGTGAGCGTCTTGCCCGTGCCCGCGTTCTGGGTGTCGAAAGTCTGCGTCCACGCCGCCGTGTCGCCGTTAACCAGGTTGCCCGAGGTTATTGTCGGCACACCCACCGAACTCGTTGTGCCGTCATAAACCTTGCTGT
>JBEKKG010000323.1:0-7921 GCA_050010835.1 Planctomycetota bacterium | reverse complement strand
CCGGGCGGGCGCGGCAGACCGGACTGGCGTGGGCGCCGGGGCAGACCGGACTGGTGCGGGCGCCGGGGCAGACCGGACTGGCGTGGGCGCCGTGTGAGTTGGTTTGTTAACATTCGCCAGACTTTGTTTGCCGCGCGTGCTCTCGGCTGGGATCGCCCCTGGATGTTGAGACACGTTGAACGGTGAGCTCCGCTGTTTGGTGGCGTTCGCCTCACGCTGTGCCACGACAGCCCGCGGCGTCTGCGGTGCGGCCGCTGTAACCTTCGGGCGGTGAACGACCACCGCATCGCGCGGCGTGCCGCCGGTTCGCGAATCCACGATGTGGACCTTGGGTATCTCACGATGCGTTATTGCAGCGATATGCGCCGCCGACGGTCCGCGATTTACGATACGGTTCTCGGCGACGGTGTAATTGTTCTGAATGAGCTTGGTATTAGAGTAAATCGTATGCACCTGGATCCTGGGCATGCGATGCAGCGCTAACTGCGGTTCACCAAAGTGTTCAGCAGCCACAAAATTGTAGTGGCGCCATTCCAAGCCGAAATCTCCAATCCGCAGCCCCACTCCGACCTCGAAACGGGCCCTTGGAGGCAGAGGCGCCCAACCTATCGCCCCCTCGGACTGCCGCCAGTTGACCCATGCCGGCGCCCAGTCCGTGCCCGGCATCCAGATCCAGTTATGTCTGCTGTGGCGCCACCAGCGGCCATAATGAAATGGCCCCCACCCCCAGTTATAACTCGATTGCCACAGCCAGCCGTCATCGGTATTTGCCCAATGCCCGCCGTCCATGTACGGGCTCCAGGTTCTGTTGATCAGTGTAGCCGTGGGCTGCCAGTACCAGGTGCCGTCAATCTTGAGCCAGCTCCCATAAGGAGACATCGTGTGGTAGAACGTCGAGAAATCCGCCTCAGCCGGAGGGGTCTCCGCGGGCGGCGGCGCATACATTACAGCTTCCTGCGCTACTTCCTCCGCTGGTGGATCCGTTTCGGGTGGCGGGGCGTCGGCCAGATCCTGTTGCACATCTGCTGCGTTCGGCGGCGGGGGCGGCACCGGGTTGGCGCCGGGCTTGCCGTGCTCGTCTATGTACTTGATCATCTCGCGCGATAAGCCCAGATCGGTCAGGTAGAACCTCTCATCATCCGTGAGGGCATAGATCACCTGCGACTTGTCCACGAAGGCAGTCAAGACCTGCTCATCTGTCCCTGCCTTGATCATCTTGACCAAGTCTTCGAAACCTTCGGAGGCATACAGGCTGACTGAGCCCAAGAAGAGCAGAGCGCAGGCACACAGCGCCTTGATCGTCCACATCCCGGCTGTTTCGTGTTCTTCTTCTGAAAACATGGAACTGCCCCTCCGCAATCTTACAAACAGCATGACGCGCCACGGGCGCACGTCAAGAGAGTTTCGTCCGCGCACCCGAAACTGGGTGCATGTCAGCAAATGTACCGCGGGCGTCCCGCCCGCTCGTGGCAGGCTGGCAGGGCGCAAGGACGAAGGCGGGCGGGACGCCCGCGGTACGCTCTGGGCCACGCATTTACTGACATGCACCCCCCGAAACCTATCGTCTCCTCCTTCTTCAAAACCACAGTCCGAATGCGGCCTGAAAGTCTCCGCGCTACCTGCCCCGGCTGCTGGCGCCCCGCTGGCTGTCAGCGCTCGTCGAGGCGCTGCTTGAACCCATCTGCAAGGCGCTGGAATGAGACTGTGGCTGTGGCGGCGGGTTGTATGCGTGGACCTCCGGCGCGCGCCGCTCAATGGCCCGCGGAGCCTCGCGCGGCTCAATTGCCCGCGGAGTCTCGCGCGGCTCTATGGTACGCGGCGCAACCCGCACTGAATCAGGCTGTCTGTCCGGTAACGTTTCAGCCCGGCTCCTTTCTCCGCGCCTGCCCTCGGTTGCGGGCGGAACCGAAGCTTTAGACACGTTAAAAGGCGAACTGGCAGCCGCTTCCTGCCGTTTGGCCGCGACCGCCTCATGCTGTGCCACGACCGCGTGCGGCGTCTTCGGCGCGGTCGCCACAACCAGCGGGCGATGCACCTGCAGCGTGTTCGGGGAGCCCTCATTACGATCCACGATGCGGACCTTGGGTATCTCACGATGCGTCACTTCAGCGATATGCTCCACTGACGGTCCGTGATTTACGATATGGTTCCCGGCGAGGGTGTAGCTGTTCCGGATGAGCGTGGAATCCTGGTAAGTCGCGCGCACTTGGGCCCTGGGCATACGATGCGCCGCCAACTGCAGTTCGCAAAAGTGTGCAGTAGCCACGAAATTGTAGTGCCGCGCTTGCAGGTCGAAATCTCCTATCCGCAGCCCCACCCCGATCTGGAAATGGGCCTTTGGAGGCAGCGGCGCCCAGCCTATCGCGGTCTCGGAATGCCGCCAGTTGACCCAGGCCGGCGCCCAGACTGTGTCCGGCATCCAGATCCAGCCATGTCTGCTGTGGCGCCACCAGCGGCCATAATGGAAAGGTCCCCACCCCCAGTTATAACCCGATTGCCACAACCAGCCGTCGTCGCTATTGACCCAATGCCCGCAGTCAAGGTACGGGCTCCAGGTTCTGTGGATTAGTCCGGCCGTGGGCTGCCAGTACCACGTGCCGTCAATCTTCATCCAGCACCCATAAGGGGACAACGTCTGGTAAAAGGTCGAGAGATCCGCCACATCCGGCGGGGTCTCCGTGGCCGGCGGCGCATCCACCACGGTTTCCTCCGCTACCTCCTCCGCCGGCGGGTCTGTTTCGGGCGGCGGGGCGTCGTCCAGATCCTGTTGAATCTCTTCTGCCTTCGGCGGCGGCGCCGGGTTGGCGTCGGGCTTGCCGTGCTCATCTATGTACTTGAGCATCTCGCGCGATAAGCCCAGGTCGCTCAGGAAAAACCGCTCGTCGTCCGTGAGCGCATAGTGCGCCTGTGACCTGTCCACGAAGGCAGTCAAGACCTCCTCATTTGTCCCCGCCTTGATCAGTTTGACCAGGTCTTCGAAACCTTCGGAGGCATACAGGCTGAATGAGCCAAAGAAGAACAGTGCGCAGGCGCACGCCGCCTTGAGCGCCTGCATCCTGCCTGTCTTGTGTTCTGCTTCTGGAAACATGGAACTGCCTTTCCTCTTGTAGAATGACGCGCGACAGGCGCGCGTCAAGAAAGTTTCTTACACCCAAGCAGACTCATGTGGCTATCTTCTGCGCCTCCCTGATAAGATCGTAAATTTCTCTGGCGCGGTCAATCATTTCGAAGGCTGGTGCAGCATACTGACCAGAGCCCGGCCAGCCCGCCGGAGCCCACCGCGCCATCGGATGCGTGGGACCAAATGTGATGGTGCCAGTTCCGTTCCCTCGCTCCGTGAGCGAAATATCGCTCAATGTCCGCAGATTGAGTGACTTGGTGCGTCGGGAGAAGAAACCGCTGACGATGATGATGCGCTCACTGGTCACGCCATAGAACATGCGATCTCGCGCACCTGCGTCAACGATGAAACGGCCAAACACGATGTAAAGGCCTACGAGAACAAACGGAATGCCCCACAGCATGAAAAAGAATGGCGCACCCTGCGTAACAACGGTGGACTCCCAGAAGATAGCGAAGCCGCACCACATAACGCTGAATGGAATCATCAATGCGTCCGAAGAACGGAGCCTGATTCCTCGCTGCGGCCGCCCGCTCCAGAGGAGCCGCTCTCCGGGACTCAATTGTTGCTCGATTGGAGAAGCTGGGGTATTCCACATGTGGTCTTCAGGTCCTTTTGCCCATGAGCAATTGTCTAGCTCCTTTGGCTCATTTTTCGAGCGCAGTATGGACCTGTTGCCTGCATGCCGAGAAACAGATGCATGGAATCTGCTTGTGGAACCTGCCTTGGGCACGCATACTGAGACCCTACAACGCTTGACCTCGCCGATCACACATTGAGGAGCACCTTGCGCAACGTTTGGATTCTGACTGCTGTCATCGTTTTCTTCGGCTTCGTCAACGGGCTGCTGATCAACGTCACGCCCCAGGACGCCCTGGCTCTGGGGTTCTCCTCGGCGGACATCGGCAAGGTCGGCTTTGGCCTGCCGCTCGGCTACGCCGCCAGTTGCCTGCTGCTCTGGCGCCTGTCGGGGCGGCTGCGCGGCAAACACGTCCTGCTGTGCGGCATTCTGGGCGCCTTGGCGGCGATGGTGCTGATGGCGCTGGGACGCACGGTGAGCGTCTGCACGGCGGCGCAGGTCCTTTTCGGCCTGGCCAGCGGGGCGTTCTGGCCGTTCGCGTCCGCCTGGCTGCTGGAGTTCCAAAGCGAGGGCCTCGGCAAGCCGCGCCTGCTGCGGCACTATAACGTCGGCTGGACTTCGGGCAGCTCCACGGGCTTGTTCCTGGCAGGGGTGCTGTGCCGCAACGGTTTGATTCAAGAGACGCTCTACGGAGGCGCTGCCGTGTTGGCCGCCGTGTTTGTGGCGGCGTCTTGCGCGCGGGCCAAGGACGATGCCCCTCCCCCTGCCCCCTCCCGCGAGGGGAGGGGGAACACGAACGGCCCTCCCCCTGCACGGGCCGGCGGGACGCCGGCGCTCCCAAGAGGGAGCACTAGTGCCATCGGCCTGCCGCTCCTTGTGGCGGCTGCGAGTGTCAACATGGCGGCCCTGGGCACACGCGCCATCATTGTTTGCAACTACCCGGAGCTGAACGAGAAGCTGGGGTTCCAGGCCGACCGCATGGGCATTCTGACTGCGCTCATGCTCCTCAGCCAACTCGCGGCCTTCGGCCTCGGCTCGGTGTACGAGCCGTGGCTGGGCCTGCGGCGGCTCTATGTATTCATGGCCGGGGCGCTGCTCGCCATCAACCTCGCCTTCGGGTGCACCAGCAGCCTTGCGATCCTCGTGCCCGCCGTGCTGCTGCAAGGCCTGGTGCTGGCCGTGGCCTTTCAGACGGGAATGTTCGCGGCAACTTCGTACTTCTCCGTGCCGCGCACGGGTACGACGTTTCATGAGGCCACCGTCGGCCTGGCCGGGGTGACGATGCTGGGCGCAGGGCAGGTGGTGGCGTACCTGGAGGGCGCTGGAATTGGGCCAATCTCCGCGCTGCGCGCACCGTTCCTGTTGATGTGCGGCGTCATCGTGCTGTTGCTGGCCCTGCAATTGGTGCTCGTCTCGCTGCGCGGTCATCAACGAATCCTGTGGCCTAGTTAGGCTTGAGGCTTGAGGCCTTTCCCCCTCGTCCCTCGCCCCTCACCCCTCGCCCCTCGTCCCTAATGCCTGATGCCTAACACCACATGCCGGATCTTCTGCCGCTTCCACGTGTAGGTAATGTGGACCAGTCCGTTGCGCGCCTGGATCACGGCGGGATACGAGTACTCGCCGGGCTGGTCTTCGAGGACAAGCGCGGGCTGCCAGCTTTTGCCGTCGGCCGAGATGGCGGTGTTGAGCGGGCTGCGGCCCTGGCGGGTATGGTTGTAGACCAGGAAGGCGCGGCCGTCCTGGAGCATCACGGCGTCAGTGCCGCTGTTGGGGTTGGGCAACACGGTGTCGCTCATGGCGCTCCACGTCTTGCCGCCGTCCTCAGACCAGGCTTCGTGCAGGTTCTTGGCGTTCTTGTCGCGGCAGAGGACCTGCATCCTGCCATTGGGATACGCCAGGATGGACGGCTGGATTGCGCCTATGGTCTGGCCGTCGTTGAGCGGCCCGATGCGTTCCCAAGTCGCGCCCAAGTCGCTGGTCTTCTCCAGGAAGACGCGCCAGCCGTGGTCTTCGGTGCTGGAGGGGCAGAGCAGCGGGCCGTCCGGCAATTGCACCGGCTTATTCTTGACGGGCCCTACAAAGCCCTCCGGCAGGCGGCGCGGCTCCGACCACTGCTTGCCGCCGTCTGCCGAGGTCCTCAGGACGCCCCACCAATTCCCCGGGTTCGGGCCGGCCTTGTAGAACAGCAGCAGCGGGCCATTCCGGGGTTGAAAGAGGACGGGGTTCCAGCAGGGGAAGCGTGCCGGGCCGTCCTGCACGGGGGCGGCGACCTGGACAGGTTCGGACCACGCCGTGCCCTGGCCGCTCTGGCGCGCCAGCCAAATGCCCACGTCGGGCTTGCCTTCGGCGCTGCCGCCAAACCAGGCCGCCGCCAGCCCGCCGGAGGTCTCAACGATGGTCGAGGCGTGGCAGGAAGCGAACGGCGCGTTCTCGAAGATGAACTCGCGCGCCACGACCGCCGCGCCGTTTTCCACGGCGCCGGTGTTCACCACAGAGGCACAGAGACACAGAGAAAAGACTTGGGATTGTCGAAACATGTTCATTCTTCCAGTTCCTTTCCTTCTCTGTGTCTCTGTGTCTCTGTGGTTAATCCGTTGTTGTCCGCGCCGCAGCGGCCAGCGAGCCGGCGTCCAGCCCAGCCTGGGCGCGCATGTAGGACTCGCTTCCCGAAACGCCCGAGAACGGCTCCCGGACGCCGCAAATAGCCAGCCGGCTGTGCAAACCCTCCTGCGCGATGGTCTCCGCGACCAGCGAACCCAGCCCGCCGGCCGCGTAGCCTTCCTCGACGCTGACGACGCGGCGGAACTTCCGCAGCAGTGCGGCCAGGGCGGGGTGGGGCCTGCCCGGCAGATGCGCCTGGACAGCCACCGCGGCGGAGAGGCCCTCGGCCTCCAGTGCCTCCGCGGCCCTGAGCGCCTCGTGGACGATGCCCCCGCAGGCTATGAACAGGACGCCCTGGCCCTCGCGTACGAGCTCCGGCGCGCCGAAGGAGAAACGGCCGTTGAGTCCGGGCACAGCGGGGTTGCCGCCCTTGCCCACGCGCAGGTAGGCCGGCCCGCGCAACAGAAGCGTGGCGCGCAGGATGTTGCGGGTCTGTTGCGGGTCGGCGGGAACGAGCACGGTCATACCCGGCTGAGTGCGCGCGATGGCCAGGTCCTCCAGCGCGTAATGCGTCGGGCCTGCGTGTCCATAAGCGTAACCGCCGCCGGTGCCGACAATGCGGACCGGCAAGCCGTGCAGCAGCGGGCCGTTGCGCACCTGCTCGTAGCAGCGCATGGAGGCGAAAGTGGCGATCGAGTAGATGAAGGGGACGTAGTCGGCCTGCGCCAGCCCGGTGGCGATGCCGGCCATGTTGGCTTCGGCCACGCCCACGTTGAGGAAGCGGTCTTTGAACCTGGCGGCGAATTTCTCCACCACTGTCCAGCCCAGGTCGGCTGTGAGCAGGAAGATGCGCTCGTCGGCTTCGGCCAGTTCCACCAGCGTCTCCATGAAGGCCGTTCTCATTTCCCGCCTCCCAGCCTAATCGTAGCGCAGACTTCCAGTCTGCCGTATCGCGGGCTTCCAGCCCGCAGGCCCTCTCTTGCTTCTCGCGCCGCCCTGAGCTATCCACGCCCTGCCGACTGGAAGTCGGCGATACAGCAGGCTAGAAGCCTGCGCTACTCTGGCCCAGCTCGCGCAGCGCCGCAGCAGCCTGTTCAGGAGTGAGATTGCGGTAATGCCACTCGAACCGGTTCTCCATGAAGGACACGCCCTTGCCGAGCACGGTTTTGGCCAGGACGACTTTCGGGCGGGGCGGCACGGAGGCGGCCTGGAACGCTGAGCACAGCGCCGCTGCATCGTGGCCGTCGCTCTCGACCACCTGCCAGCCCAAGGCTTCCCACAAGGGCCGTTGCGCGATGCGCAGGATCTCGCTGGTCTGGCCCATAGCCTGGCTGCCATTCAGGTCCAGGGCCACCGTGAGCGCGGACAGGTTATGGTGCGCGGCGAACATGGCCGCCTCCCACACCTGACCCTCGTTGCACTCGGCGTCGCTGACCAGCACGTAAACCCGCGCGGGCGAATGCTTGACTCTGAAGGCGTAAGCCAGCCCGCAGCCTACGGAGAGGCTCAGGCCCAGCGAACCTGTGGACAAGTCCACGCCCTGCAGGGTGTGCTCGGGGTGCGCACCCAGAACGGAGCCGTCACGGCAATAGGTCTGGAAGGCGGCCTCGCTCAGCAGC
>JBEKKG010000322.1:0-7926 GCA_050010835.1 Planctomycetota bacterium | reverse complement strand
TGCTTTATCACCGCGTCTTTCCTCTCGGACGAATGACGAGCTCCTTCACGGCCTCGCTCTGTACGCCTGCGGTCCCGAACGTCATGGGCTTCACTGCGTCGCTGTACATGGCCTCGATATCATCGTTGTTGAACACCTGGAACTCGCTCTCCACGAACTCGCAGCACTCCTCCTGGCGATACATGCGCGGCCCCATGTCCTCGAGGTTCTCCTCCTGCTCTGCCAGGTTGAAATGCCTGGGGCTGTAGTAGGCTTTGATCCCCTTCTCGATGCGTTGCGCCCGGTACTCTGGCTCTGGGATGTGCATGTGCAGCGTCCACTGGACGTCGTCGGGCTCGAAGGGTGACCGGATCTCATAGCGGTCCCACCTGGGGTTCGAGCTCGCCCGGTAGAAGTGGCCTCCCCTTCCGTTAGGGGTGGAGAGCAGATAGATCACGCACTTCTCGTTGGCGGTCAGGAGGGGGCGCACGCTGGAGCGGTAGACACTGTCGGGGATCTCGATGCCCTGCTGCGTGGTTTCAATGTTGATTTTGGTCTGGCCCTCGTCCCAGCGCGCGAAGGCGTGGCGGGGAACCACCACCATCCTGATTGGCAGCCCCAGCGCCTCGCCCACGAGGACGAACAGCGTGGAAGTCGCCAGGCAGTTGCCCTTGCGGCGCAGGAGGCTGGCGGCGAGCGTCGAATCGCGCCAATAGAGGTTAGAGAGATAAGTGACCTCGCGGTTGGCGAGCAGCGTCTTGCTCACCGCCGCAACTTTGTCGCGCGGTGTTTGCGCGTCCGCCAAGGCCGTCTTGACCTGGGCAAGGAGGGCCGCGAATTCCCGCCGCGCCGCCTCGGCGTCGAGCTCCGGCTCTTGAATATGGTTGAGTTCCAGGACGCGGTCGAGAAGGCTGGCTTCCGCCTTGGCCTCTTCCTTTGCCTGCGGCTCGCCCGCGCGGAGCGGTTGGCCTGAGACCCACACCAGCGCCGCCACGCACACGGCCGTTGTCAACAAAAATGCGAACGACGGGCCGATTGTGCCGGCACGCCGTGCGCGCGCGGTGCTGCCGAAGACCTGCTTGACCATAGAGATCAATGTCCCCTTTTCCCCTTGGGCTTCCTTGCACCGTGTTTAACTAATGCTGGAACGCAATCAGTGGAGGCAGGACAACCTTTCCAGGCTGTCCGGACAGGCTGGAAAGCCTGACCTACCGCTCCACGACCTTCGCCCCCGGTCCCGGCCGTTTCTCGCGCTGAACATAATCAGGCCACAGCGGGCAGTTCAGGTCGGTCCAGCACTTGATGCGGTGCATTTCATCCGTGGTCAGCTTGACCTCAAAATGGCCCGCGTCCAGCACCGGCCACAGCCGGCTCTTGAGCGTCCCGAAGCTGAGCGGTTCGCGCTTCTCGCAGCCGCCGGAGTTCCAGCCGCAATCCAGATAGTTGACCCAGCCCTGGGAGATCAAGGTGCGGTACGACGCGGGGATGCGGTCATTGTCGAGCGTTCCGGCGAGGTTGAACTTCTTCTTGTCAGTGGCGTCGTGGCATTTGACGCACTTGGCGTCCCAAACCGGCTGCACCACCTTCTCATAGGCAAGCCCCGCTGTGCCCCACGACGGCGCCTGAAGTTCGCTGGGCGCCCGGCGCGAGGCCAGCGTGGCTTTGCCGCGCGGCGCGGTGCGCCGGTCTTCGTGGCAGCCAATGCACCCGCGGCGCTCGCCGGGCTGCAACTGCACGACACTGCGCATACGCTGGAGTTCGTTGAAGTCTTTGTCGAGGGCCTGGAAGTAAAGCACCTTGCCCGCGGGCGCGTAGAAACTGGCTGAGCCGTCTTCCTCAACGGGCGCCAGCCCCCAGGCCGCCTTGGCCACGTAGGAAGTCCAGCCGCACGGGCCGCTCACCTTGTCCACAGGCGAGGCGTAGAAGTGCATGAAAGGCTCATGGTCCCTGCGGTACTCGCCGCTGGGCAGCAGCTCCAGGCCGGCGCGCACTTCCTCCACGACGCGAATGTACTTGGCCGTGCCGCGCTTTACGGCGGGTTCGATGCCCTTGTAGACGTCCTCCATGAAGAACTGGCCTTGGGCTCCCGCTGGGAGCGCCGGCGTCTCGCCGGCCGGCGGGACGCCGGCGCTCCCAGACGCCGGCGGTACCTCAGCCTGGGACGTGTCGGAGAGCACGGAAGGCGGCTCGACCGCACGAAAGACCGTGGGGCACATGCTGCCCAAGCGCGGATCGAGATGCAGGAGCTCGCGGTTCCCGAAGCGGTCCACAACATACAGGCCGAAGCGGTCGCGCGGCGCGTGTGAGCACAGGAAATAATCGCGGGCCACCGGGATCGGATCGCGGAAGCACTCCTCATTGGGCCACATCCCCGGCCAGGGAACTTCCGGCGTCAGGCTGCGGATGGCTTTCTGGTTGAAGCGCCCTTGGGCGGTGTCCACCAAGGCAAGGGGGCCGTTCAAGTCCCCGAAGTGCGAGATCAGCGTGCAGCAGACTTCGGCGGTGCCCGGCACCTCATGGCCGTTGGCGTAGCCGTTGGGCTGGATGATGGTGTTGCCGAAGACAAGTTCGGGTTTGCTGCCGTCGGGGCGGATGCTCCACAGCGTATGGCCGAAATCCGCGCCCTTGTCAATGTATTCGGAGCGCGTCCAGATGATCCGGCCGTCGCGCATCACCGCGGGCGCCCACTCAGTCAGGTTGGCATAGGACAAAGGCCGCATGTTCTCGCCGCCGGCATCCATGCGGAACAGCACCGCGGCCTGCGGGCGCCAGCACAGGAAACGCGCGTGGCAGCGCGTGGTGACAAAGGCCAGGCCGCCGTCGGGCAGCGGGCAGGGGTAATAATCGCTGAACTGGCCGTCCGTGATCTGCTTGGCGCCGCTGCCGTCGGGATTCACGCTCCAGACATGGTAGTAATCGCCCACAGTCGGACGGTAGCCGAAGTAGACTTTGCTCAGGTTGAAGTTGGCCATTGGGTCGCGCACGATGCCGTGCCCCGCGGCGAACAACGCCGTCGTCCCGGCCTCGTCAGGCTCAAGGCGGCCGCCGCGGCGCGGGATGTCCAGAACGTAAACGCCGCCGCCGGCGCGAAGGTTGGAATCCAGCAGATCGCTGTAGTTGTGCGATGGCTCAAACGGATACCGCTTGACGAACAGGATTCTCTCCAGAGAGCTCAAGTCCGGGTCGCGGAAGAACAACTTTCTCTGGGCCAGGCGCGCCTCAAAAAAAGCCTCGCGCTCGGCTGCAACATCGGGCTTTTCCGCGGCCAGCAACGCAGCATGGCGCTGCCGCAAGTTTTCCAGTTGGTCGCGTTCCGGGCCCACGTTCAGGTCCTTGGCGGCGAGGCGGTCGAGCAGCTCCGCTGTCTGCGATAAAGTTCGTCCCAAAGGATCGTAGCGGAACAGGTGCAGTGCGTAAGTGACGCCATCCGCTTCGATCTTCAGTTCGTGTTCAGGACCGATAGGTACTTGGGCCGGCGAGACGCCGGCGCTCCCACCGCGGGCCGGCAGCGAAAGCACTTTCGCTTCGCCGGCGGCCAGTGTCAGGCCGGGGCTTAGCCCCGGCGCGTCGCTGCGCAGTTGCACGGGCTCGCCCCCCGCCGCGGCTCCCACGCGCACGCGGAAAACTCCGTTCAGACACGGCGCTGCTTCGGCAATGGCGAGGCGCGAGAAGAAGAAGTTCACGGGCCGGCCTGCATTGCCCAAATGCCGGCCGCCCATACCCAGGCCGATGCGCAGGCCCTGGGTGCGGCAAGCGGGGAACCAGTCGAGTGGCAGGCGCAGCGCGAAGCAGGTCAGCGCCTTATCGCAGCAGCCTTCCACGGGCAGGGACCGGCGCGCGCTGTCGCAAGTATTGAAGACCAACTCCTTGCCGGTCCAAGTGACGACGCCGCAGCCTTTGCCGTCCGCGGCCGAAACGACGGCCACGTGGCTGCTCAAGAGCCGGTTGGTCTGAATGCGCAGGAAGAGAGCGTCGTCCTTCCAGCCGGCCCAGACCGCGCATTCCACCAAAGGCCCGCCGGCAAAATCATGGGGGTCCGCCACTCGGACCACGCCGCGCGAGCAATCAGCCCAGCAAGGGTCATCCAGTTCGTAGGGCGAGTTGCCAACTCGCCCGGGCGATTCGGCGAATCGCCCTACATTGGGCGCGGCGGCCAGCGGCGGTAACGGCAGCAGATCATCGCCCGCGTGCTGCGGGTACTCCTTCACCCGGCCGTTGTAAGGAACCAAACGCGAACTCAAGTCCGCCCGCCCATAAGTCTTCAGCCAGGCATATTCTTCCCCCAAGATCGCATAGCGCAGGAGCTCCTGGGGAGCGGCCTGCGGTGTGGCCGCGGCTGCTTCGGCAAGGGGGCCGATCTTCTCCAGGGGCAAGGGTTGCTCCTGCCCGTAAATCTCGATTTCGTCAATGCGCGCCTCGCCCCCATTCGTGGCGTCAATGGCGATCCGCACCCAGCGGGCCTGGACGGGTTTGAACTTGAACTCCTTGCGGGTGTGGACGGGTTCGCCTTCGCTCTGCTTGAAGACCGTCTTCCAGGCGGCAGCGTCGCCGTTCTTTTCATATTGCGTGGCGGTGAGAATGGAGAACGCCGTCGCGGCGCGGTCCTGATAGTGGCCCGACGAGTCGCTTCCAAAAGCCACGCGGTATACCCAGAAGACGCCGCCCAGATCAATCTCCGCCCAGGAAGGATCGCCTTGGCTGATCCAACTGTGGCTGTTGCCGGCCAGACCGTCATTGAGGTGCGCAATCTGATGGATCGCGTGGCCGGGCAGGAGCGAAGAGGCCGCGGCTTTCGCCAGGGGACTGAGCGCCAGCAAACGATTTTCCAGTCCCTTGAATTTCTCCTGCGCGAATTGCAAACCATGGACCTGCGCTGCATACCAGCGGCGGCTCATCTCATCTAGCCTTTGTCGTTCAGTCTGTAAACGGCGCTCCGGAGAGGTAAATTTCAGACGGTTATCCAACCAGGCAGCCGATTCGCGTTGCACCTGGACCAGAGCCGCTATCTTGCTGGAAAGAACCCCTCCAATCTCTGCCAGGCTGGCCTTCAACTCCAGTACATCCACCTGGGTAGCCAGTTCTGCTGCTGCGGTCGGCGTAGGTGCACGCAGGTCGGCGGCAAAATCCGCCAGGGTAAAATCCGTTTCGTGGCCTACTCCGCTAATGACCGGTGCTGCGGATTCAATTATCGCCCGGACAACCTTTTCGTCATTGAAAGCCCATAGATCTTCGATGGAACCACCGCCGCGCGCCAACAGGATTACATCCGGCGCGCTAATCCGGTTCAGTGATTGTAATGCCGAGATAATGCCCGCCGGAGCCTCGTCACCCTGTACGGATGTAGGCGCAAGAATCACTTCCGTTATTGGCAACCGCCTTCGAAGAGTGTTGAGCATATCCCGCAGTGCTGCACCGGTGGGCGAAGTCACAATCCCGATGCGTCGTGGAAATTGTGGAATGGGACGTTTGCGGGTTGCATCGAAAAGTCCTTCCGCTTCAAGAGCAGCCTTCAATCGCAGGAATTCTTGATACAAAGCCCCCTCTCCTAGTGGTCGAATTGTATCTGCATAAAGTTGGTATTGTCCGCCAGCTTCGTAGATGCTGATGCTTCCGTGAACATCTACTGCCAGACCGTCTTGCAGGGTTAATCGCAGACGGGTTGCTTCGTTCCGCCACATGACACAGCGCAAGGATGCGCCGGAATCTTTAAGGGTGAAGTAGATATGGCCAGAGGCAGGCCGCGCCAGGTTGGAGATTTCCCCTTCCACCCAGACATCCTTCAGGCTGGCATCCGATTCAAGCAACTGGCGTAGATGACGCGTCAATGTTGTGACAGTCCAGCGAGGAAAGGCATTGAAGAGTGCCAATTGTTCCATGTCTTAGAGAATACTCGCAATCCAAAGGGATGTCAACTGCCCATGAATTAAGAAAATAAGGGGTCTTACAATTTCTATTCAGGAATAAAATCCTATTCCCCTAGAAGGATTTGTTTGCTACAATTCAGACAAATCACACAATAATCTAAATTGTGGGGTTCTTCGTGTTCACATCTTCATAAGGAAATATGAAACGACTCTGGTCACCCTGGCGAATGAAATTTGTCCAATCGCAAGAAGCGAATGTCACCTGCGTCTTTTGTAGAGTACAGGCGCAGACCAGCGATATGGAAAATATGATCGTCTTTCGGGGACGAAGAGCATTTGTGATCCTCAACCGGTATCCGTATACCAGTGGACACTTGTTGGTGGTGGCAAATGCGCACCAGCCGTCTGTTGAAGACCTGGATATCGAGACCCGGTCCGAGATGATGGAATTGGCAACCATAAGCATGCGTGTGATCCGAAAGGTTTACCAACCTCAGGCTTTTAACCTCGGTGCAAATATTGGCGAGGCAGCCGGTGCAGGCATTGCTGGGCACGTACATCTGCATGTTGTTCCTCGCTGGGGTGGAGATACGAATTTTATGTCTGCGCTGGCTGAGACGCGGGTTCTTCCGGAGGAATTGAGCGAAACCTATCGCCGTATTTGTACCGCATGGACAAATAATTAATCCCTCATCACCTCAAGTTCCTTTTCGCCTTCCTCTCCACAACTTTGGAGAGGAAGGTGTGTTTTATTATTTGCGCAATGCGATCAGCTGTCAGCGTTAAACAATAAGGCATAGGAGAGAGCATGAAGAATTTTAGGCAACTCTTCGACTACATCATCATCGGTTCCGGTTTCGGAGCCTCAGTCTCGGCCATGCGCCTGACAGAAAAGGGCTATTCTGTACTTATCATTGAAAAAGGCAAGCGTTTCCACGACCAGGATTTTGCCAGGACAAACTTATTCTTCTGGAAATACTTGTGGGTCCCGGCTATTCGTTCCTTCGGCATCCTGCAAATAAGTCTGCTGAAGGGCATGATGGTTCTGCATGGCACAGGCGTGGGCGGCGGCAGCCTGGGGTATGCTAATGTTCTCGAAATCCCTACTGACGACACCTTCGCCACTCCTGCCTGGCAAGAACCCTTGCCTTGGGGTGAACTTCTGCGTCCCCACTACGCCACGGCCAGGAAAATGCTTGGAGCCGTGCATAACCCCAGCCTATGGTCTGCCGATGAGACCCTCAAAACGATCGCCGCAGAAAAAGGCGAGGCTGCCACCTTCCGTCCGATTGAAGTGGGAGTGTATTTCGGCAAGGAAAATGAAACTGTCCCCGATCCTTTCTTCGCAGGCACAGGCCCACAGCGCACCGGTTGTAAACAATGCGGGGGCTGCATGGTTGGCTGCCGTTATAACGCCAAGAATACCCTGCCAAAGAACTATCTCTTCTTCGCAGAAAAACAGGGTACCCAGGTGCTGGCTGAAATGGAAGTAAAAGAAATTAGACCAATCAAGGGTTCTCTACCCGATGAGGCGCGCTATGTAGTCATTTGCCAGCCTTCAACTGTTCTATTTTCTGGGCGCACTCTTATTGTACGGGGACGAAATGTGATTGTTGCGGCCGGCGTGCTTGGAACGCTCCGATTGCTTCTTCACTGTCGGGATCAATCCTGCACGCTGCCGCTTCTCTCGCCCCACCTGGGCGAGCGCGTCCGCACCAATTCGGAAGCCCTGCTGGGCAGCGTCGCACGTGATAACAAAGTCAACTTCTCCAAAGGTATTGCCATCACATCCATCTTCAACGCCGACGAAGTGACGCGCATCGAGCCGGTACGCTACCCGGAGGGCTCAGACCTGATGCGCATGCTTGCCGCACCTCTCATCTCAAATGGGCATGCCATCCCGGTACGTATGCTCAAATCCATGGGCTGGATTCTGCGCCACCCGCTCGACTTCCTGCGATCGCAGGTAATGCCCGGCTGGGCTCGCAGGGTGACCATCCTGCTGGTGATGCAAAATGTGGATAACCGCTTGAATGTCCGCTTGGGGCGCAGCCTGCTCACTTTATTCCGCAAAGGTCTGGTA
>JBEKKG010000321.1:0-7930 GCA_050010835.1 Planctomycetota bacterium | reverse complement strand
GACAGGAATGCGCGGGAGCTCAAAGTCTGGGCCTTCTTATGCTCGCTGCTGGCCTTTATCGTCTCGCTGAAACTCTGGCTCTATGACCCCGCGAGGCAGCTCTACCAGTTCACCGAACAGGTCCCCTGGATCAGACTGCAAGGCGGCTTGAACGTGGATTATGCCTTGGGGGTGGACGGTATCAGCGCGCTGTTGATTCTGCTCACCACCTTCATCACGCCCCTGGCCATCCTGGCATCGTGGAACTACATCCGGGACCGGCAGAAGGAGTTCTACATCGCCATGCTGGTGCTGGAGAGCGCCATGATCGGCGTTTTCGCGGCTACGGATTTGTTCCTGTTCTACGTCTTTTTCGAGGCCAGCTTGATCCCGATGTACTTCATCATCGGCATCTGGGGCGGCGAACAACGTGTTTATGCGACCACCAAGTTCATCGTTTTCACCGCGTTCGGCAGCCTGCTGATGTTCATCGCTATTCTGTACATTTACTTCAAGGCGGGCGGCCAGAACTTCTCCATCATCCAGTTGACGGAACGCCTGGCCCAAGCCCGGCTGAGCGGCCAGCTTACCCGCCCCGCTGAAATCTGGTGTTTCTGGGCGTTCGCACTGGCCTTTGCCATAAAAGTGCCGCTCTTCCCCTTGCACACCTGGCTGCCTGACGCGCACGTCGAAGCACCGACTCCGGGCTCTGTCATTCTTGCCGCCATCCTGCTGAAGATGGGCGGCTACGGTTTCCTGCGCTTCGTCATCCCGTTCTTTCCCAGGGCCGCCGCGCTGTACGCCACGCTGTTCATGGTGTTGAGCATCATAGGCATCATCTACGGCTCGCTGATGGCCTTCGCGCAGGCGGATATCAAGAAGCTGATCGCCTACAGTTCCGTGGCGCACATGGGCACCTGCATGTTGGGCATCTTCAGCCTGCAACTGATCGGCGTGCAAGGCGGCGTCTACCAGATGCTGAACCACGGCGTTTCCACGGGGGCGCTGTTCCTGCTGGCGGGGATGCTCTATGAACGGGCGCACACGCGGCGCATTGAACAGTTCGGCGGTATCGCCAAAGTTGTCCCGGCCTACTCGACATTCTTTATCATAGCGGCGCTCTCCTCCATCGGTCTGCCGCTGACCAACGGCTTCATTGGCGAGTTCGCCTGCTTGAAGGGGGCCTTCGATTTCCGGTCGTGGTACGGCTTGTGGGGCGCCACCGGCCTGGTGCTCGGCGCGGTGTATATGCTCTCCCTGGTCAAGCGCGTTTTCTTCGGTCCTGTGAAGAACGAGGAGAATCGGAAACTTGCGGATTTGACCGGCCGTGAAGTCGCGATACTGACGCCTCTGGTCGTAATGATCTTTGTGATGGGAGTGGTTCCGGGACCATTCTTCGACCGGCTGGCGCCGGCTGCGAACGTGTTCCTTAAGCAAAGCGGCGCGACCGCCCTCCTGCCGCCCGAAAAAGTCACTCCGCCGCAGAAAACTGGGACACCGGTAGCCAAGCCGGCTGAAGCGCCGCCGGCAAAGAAGACTGAAGCACCGGCCGCCAAGCCGGCTGAACCACCGCCCGCAAAGAAGACTGAGGCGCCGGCCGCCAAGCCGGCTGAACCACCGCCGGCAAAGAAGACGGAGGCCCCGGCTGCCAAGCCGGCTGAGCCGCCGCCGGCGAAGAAGACTGAAGCCCCAGCCGCCAAGCCGGCTGAGGCGCCTCCGAAGAAGTAGGGCAGGCATCTTGCCTGCCCGTGCAGGCTGGAAGCCTGCACCACAAGCCTTGAGGACAACAGGAACGGGATGATTAGATGAGCGAGTGGATGTGCCTGCTGCCGATTGGCGTGGTTCTCACCGCCGCTCTAGTGGTGGTGTTCCTGGACCTTGCACTGAGCCGTTCTGACCGCTACCTCCTGCCGTGGGTGGCGCTGGCTGGCTGCGTGCTGGGCCTCGCAGCGGTCTGGCAAACGCACCAGACACTGTCCGATCAACTGGTCTGGTTCGTTGGGTACAACACTCCTCTCCCTCCCCTCTCCCCAGGGGGGAGAGGGTGGGGTGAGGGTGGTCTCGGCCCGCTGCTGCTGGGCGGCGCCTTCTGCCTGGATGGCTTCGGACTCGCCATCTGGTCGCTGGCGTGCCTGGCCGGCGCGTTTTCGATCCTGGCCGCGCCGCCGCAGGCTGAGGAGTCGGCACTTTCCTCAGGCGAGTACTACGGCCTGACGCTCCTGGCCGTGGCCGGCATGATGTTGCTGGGGGTCGCTCACGATTGGCTGACGCTGGTGCTGAGCCTGGAGATCATGTCCGTGGCGACGTATGTGCTCGCAGGCAGCAAGCGCGAAGACATCCGTTCCAATGAGGCGGCGCTGAAATACGTCGTGCTGGGCGGGTTCAGCACAGCCTTCCTGCTGCTGGGGGTCGCGTTCTACTATGGCGCATTCGGGAGCTTGTCGCTGCAACCCAGCACTGCGCTGGCGGGGTTGCCGGCCGCCGAAGCGCAGGCGCGCACAGTGTTCGCTCTGCTCGCTTTGGGCTTGGTGCTCGTGGGCGCGCTCTTCAAAATAGGCGCCACGCCCTTCCATTTCTGGGTGCCCGACGTGTACGAGGGCGCGCCCACCGCGATAACGGGCCTGATGGCCTTCGGGGTGAAGGCCGCCGCGTTCGCAGTGCTGGCACGGGTGGGGTTTGAAACGTTCGGGGGCTTCGTCTTCCGTGCGGCGTGGCTGCCGCTGCTGCTCATTGGCGCCATCCTGACTATGGTTCTGGGCAACGTCCTGGCGCTGCGGCAAAGCAGCCTGAAACGCCTGCTGGCGTACTCAGCCATTGCGCACAGCGGTTACCTGCTGCTCGCCTTCCTGGTTATGCCTCATGTCCACGATGCGGAAGCCATGAACGAGCACCTGAAGTCGGTTGTTTTCTACCTGCTGGTCTATGGAGTAATGACCCTGGGTGCGTTCGGCGTGGTGGGCCTGGCACGCACCAACGGGCGGCCGCTCGAGAACATGGACGACTACGCGGGTTGGGCCCAAGAGCGCCCCGGCCTGGCCCTTTGCATGGCGCTCTTCATGTTCTCGCTGGCAGGGCTGCCTCCGACAGGCGGGTTCTTCGCCAAGTTCTTAATCTTCCGTGGCGCTATTGCGCAGGGGCTCATCGAGCCGGGAGCGCGACAGTCCATGATCATCCTGGCGGCCGTGATTGGCATCCTCGCCAGCGTCGCTTCGCTTTATTACTATCTGCGTGTTGTCGTGGTCATGTACATGTCGCAGGCCCCTGCGGCGCTGCCGGCCGAAGCCCCCGCCGCCGCGCCCTGCCGCCATGCCAGGACCGTGGAGTTGCTGATTTACGCCACTGCGCTGGCAACGCTTCTCAGCGGCATTATTCCGGGATGGTTCTACTGGATGTGAGCGCTCCGGTAGATGCTATGGGAATCATATGAAGAATGGGAGTAATGGAACCCCTGCCTAACGGTCGCGGCTCGGACTGAACGGCCGCACAATCCTCAATCCGCAATCCGCAATGTCCGTTAGAGCCCTTTGGCCAGCCTGTCGGCGAGGCGTTTTTCGAGTTGTGGGACGGCCAGGATTTTCTTCATCGTGGCTTCCACGTCATAGGGCACGCGCCGATAGCGGATGCGCGCGCCGTCGAAAAGGACATAGCACGAGTCCTTGTTCTTGTCGCGCGGCTGGCCCACTGCGCCGATGTTCACCAGCGTCTTCCGGTCCTTGGGCAAGACGTAGGTCATGTTCTCCAGCGCCACGGGCTTGATCCATTTGAAATCGCTCGTCGCCACACCTGGCCGGTGCGAATGGCCCACGAAGCATAGCCACTCGAAATGGTTGAAAATGTCCGTGGCCTTCTCCGAGGGGCCGAAGCCGATGTCCTGGAAATCCTCCTCCAGCACGTATTCCATGATCGGATCGCGCGGCGAGGCGTGCACGTACAGCACCCGGCCTTCTTTGCGCGAGGCCGAAAGGTTCTCCAGCCAGCGCCAGCGTGCCACCGCGCCCGGCAGGCTGTAGAAGTGCGGCAGCATCATGGAGCGCTGCCAGGCCACAGCCTTGGCGGCGCCTTCATTGAAGCCCACGGCATGAGTCATGAACAGTGCCGCGTCGTGGTTGCCACAGAGGCACCAATGGCACACTCTGCGGATGGTCGCCAGACATTCCACCGGTTCAGGACCATAGCCGACGACGTCGCCGAGGCACACGATTTCGTCCGCGCCCTGAGCCTCGATGTCTTTCAGAACAGCGTTGAGCGCTGCGGTGTTGCCATGGACGTCGCTGATAATCGCGCGCAGGCGGAATGGCGACGCACCATTGTTGCCCGCGCCGCCAGGCACCATTAGCTGCGTCTTAGCGTTGTTATCAGCGCCGTTTGGTCTCATAACGCCCTGACCGCCTTTACTCATCTCGCAGGCTTGACGAACCGGACTTTCCGTCGTCCGCCACTGTGCTCAACCCTAAGCTTGAAGCCCGCGGCCAGCTTGCGCTTGGCCCGCTGCTTGCGCTTCTGTCGGATGATAACCCTGCGTTTTCGCTTGTCTGCCACGCACCCTCCCTGTCCATCCCGTAAACCCGGTCCGCTATCAGCGGCCCTCTATGTTTATCCTACAACACTTTTTGCGTCTGTCCAGTGCCCTCGCCGTTCTCCGCAAAGAAGGTTTGGTGTCTCTTTCACACCGTTGGGCCCGGCAAAAAAGCAAAGTAGACTGCGCCGGAGATCAACACGAATGAGATGAAGTAATTCCACCTGGGCGTTTCCTTCAGATAGAGCATGGCGAAGCCGATGAAAACACACAGGGTTATCACCTCTTGCATGATCTTCAGTTGGTAAGCTGTAAAACGCCCGTGCCCGATGCGGTTGGCCGGCACTTGCAGGCAGTACTCAAGCAGGGCGATCAGCCAGCTTGCCAATATCACTTTCCACAGAGCTGTGCTCTTGAACTTCAGGTGGCCGTACCACGCGATGGTCATGAACACGTTACTGCCGATGAGCAACAACACTGTCAACATCAACTGTTTCTCCTTCATCCTGCGGGCCGTGCGTGCGGCTGGCCTAACTGTGTATCGGCAAGAAAACACCCTCACAATAATAGCTTTGCGGGCTGTTCAAGCAGTTTTCTGATGGTGTCCATGAACTTCGCACCCACCACCCCGTCAACGACCCGGTGGTCGCAGGACAAGGAGAGGCCCAGCACCTTGCCCACGGCCAGTTGTCCCGCGGCGTTCACTACAGGCTTGGGCTGCACCGCGCCGATCGCCAGGATGGCGGCCTCCGGCGGGTTGATGATGGCGAAGAAGTGGTCCACACCGAACATGCCCAGGTTGCTGATGGTGAAGCTGGAGCCGCCCAGGTCCTCGGCTTTGAGCTTCTTTTCGCGCGCTTTGCGGGTGAGTTCCTTTACGGCCGCGGAGATGGCCAGGAGCCCGAGATGGTCCGCGTTGCGCAGGACCGGGGTATACAGCCCGTCTTCGGTGGCTACGGCTACGGCGATGCTGATGGCGCCGTGCCGGTGGATCTTCCCCTCGCTGAACATGGCGTTGATTTCCGGATGGCGCGCCAAGGCCACTGCCACAACCTTGATGATCAGATCCGTCACGCTGATCTTCGCGCCGTCTTCAGCCAGGTTGGCGTTGATTTCCTCGCGAAACTGCATCGCCCGGTCCATCCGGACCTCGCTATACAAATACCAATGCGGAATGGCCTGCTTGCTGTAGGACAGCCGGCGTGCAATCGTCTGCCGCAGATTGCTCAACGGAATGTCCACTCCGCCGCCCGCTGCCGGGACTGCGGACGCAGGAACGAGCGCTGCCGGCGCGGGGGGCGCGGCAGGCGCAGCCGCAACGTCGCGCTGGATGATCCGCCCGGCCGGCCCAGTGGGTTGCAGCGTCCGCAGATCAATGCCACGTTCCTGGGCCAGCTTCTTCGCCAACGGGCTGGCCTTGATGCGCTCCCCTTCGGCGGCCGCAGGCGCAGGCCCCTCGTCAGGCTCCAGCACCGCAGTTCCGGTTTTGGCGCGGGGGCCCGCGGCCGTCTCCGCAGCGCCGGACAGGATGCCGGAGAGGTCCTCCCCAGCTTCACCGATCACCGCTACCAGGTCGTCGAGTTTGACCGTTGCGCCTGCCAGAGCGACGATCTTCAGCAGTTTGCCGTCCTCAAAGACCTCCAGCGGCATGCTGGCCTTGTCCGTCTCCACTTCGGCAATGGTGTCGCCGCTGGAGACCGTGTCGCCTTCGTTCTTGAGCCAGCGGTTGATCGTGCCAGTTTCCATAGTGGGCGAGAGCTTGCCCAAGCGGATTTCAACGGCCATTGTCTTTCCCTCCACAGGGTCAGCCACAGAGCACACAGAGAACACAGAGAACACAGAGAAAGGATTTTGGATTTGAGATTTTGGGTCTTGGAAAATCCGAATCCTGCCCTTCTCTGTGCCCTCTTTGTCCTCTGTGGCAAAAAGTAGTTGTAGTCCTAGACGTATGCCACCTCTTTCACGGCCTCGACAACTCGCGCGACGCTAGGCAGGGCCTCCAGTTCCAGCTTGGGGCTGTAGGGCATTGGAACATTGCGCGCCGCAACGCGCGCTACGGGCGCATCCAACTCGTCGAAGCACTCGCTGTAGATGCTTTCCGCGATCTGCGCGCCCATGCCACACCACTGCCAGTTCTCTTCCACAATGACCACCCGGTGCGTCTTGGCCACGCTGCGCGCGATGGTCTCGATGTCGAAGGGGCGCAACGTGCGCGGGTCAATGACCTCAGCCTCAAGCTGCCGCTCCTTGGCCAGGACTTCCGCCGCTGCCACAGCCGTGTCGCGCTGCTTGGAGAGCGCGATCACGGTCACGTCCGTGCCCGCGCGCACCACTTCCGCTTGGCCGAAGGGGATGAGCAGTTCGCCTGCGGGCACTTCGAACTTGCGGCCATACAGCGCTTCGCTTTCGATGAAAACTACCGGATCGTCCCCCCGGATAGCGGTTTTCAGCAAGCCCTTGGCATCCGCGCTGGTCGCGGGCAGCGCCACTTTCAACCCTGGGATGTGCGTGTAGACGGCTTCGAGCGACTGCGAATGTTGCGCGCCCAGCCCGCGGACCGCCCCGCCCGGCCCCCGGAAGACAACCGGGACTCTGAATTGCCCGCCCGACATTTGAGACATCTTCGCGGCGTTGGAGATGAGCTGGTCGCAGGCCACCAGCGAGAAGTTCCAGGTCATGAACTCGATGACCGGCTTCAGGCCCGCCAGGGCCGCGCCGATCCCCACTCCGGCGAAGCCGCATTCCGAGATAGGTGTGTCCACCACCCGCTTGGGGCCGAAGCGCTGGAGCAAGCCCCGGGAGACCTTGTAGGCGCCCTGATATTCAGCCACCTCTTCGCCCATCAGGAACACGCGCGCGTCACGTGCCATCTCCTCTGCCAGCGCCTGGTTCAGGGCTTCACGGTATTCCAATAAAGGCATCGCGCCCCTCCATCAACCTTTGGCCACAACCTTTTTGCCACAGAGGACACAGAGAACAGCAGGAACTGGGCGTTCGGCCAGATGCGCAATCCAAGATCTAAAATCCAAAACCCGTTCTCTGTGTCCTCTGTGTTCTCTGTGGCAAACTAAAGTCTTGGCAACACCTTTTCCCCCCAAGGCTGCGCGTAAACATCCTCGGCCAACTCGGCACTTTCCGGCTCCGGGCTGCTCAAGGCGAACTCTACGGCCCCTTTTGCTTCCGCCTTGGCCGCCCTGTCAATTTCTTCCAGCCGCGGCTGGTCCGCGCCGGCCTTGAGCATAGCGGCCTTCAACATCAGAATGGGGTCCTGATGTTTGTACTGCTCTACTTCCTCGGCAGTCCGGTACAGAGCCGGGTCGGACATGGAGTGGCCGCGGTAGCGGTAGGTTTTGGCTTCGATCAGCGCCGGCGTACAATGCTCGCGCGCCAGGCTTGCCGCGGCGCGGGTATTTTCGCGCACCTCCAGCACGTCCA
>JBEKKG010000320.1:0-7936 GCA_050010835.1 Planctomycetota bacterium | reverse complement strand
CTTCCTCTCGCATCCCTTCAGCGTGATGCGCTACTTCTGCGGCGATGTCACGCACGTCCAGGCCTTCCTGAACCGCCCCGGCTGCCGGCGCAGCGCGAGCGACGTGATGGTCTCCTCGTGCAGCATCCACGTCCGCTTCGCCAACGACTGCGTGGGCTACCTGCTCAGCCAGCGCGGCGACGCCACCTACGGGCTGGGCGGCTGGTGGAGCATCGAGGTCGCCGGCACGCGCGGCACTTTCTGCATCGAGAACTGCATCGAGAAGCTCACCTTCTGGCCCGCGCCCGACCCCAAGCGCGCCGCCAGCCCCGAGAAGATGTCCGGCGGCACCTCCGGCGGCCCGGAAGTGCTGAACACCGGGATTACGGATTTCGGCCAGACCTTCCCGCGGCGCATCCACGCCTTCCTCGAAGACGTAACCAACAAGGTGCCCCGCGAGCAACTGCGCGCCTCCGGGCGGGACGCTTTGGCGGCGCTGGAGTACACCTGGGCCGTGATGGAGTCTTACGAGCAGGGCGGCGCGCTGGTGCGCCCGCATCCGCTGCCGCCGATACATGGGGACCCGGCGACGATGCAGGACTAGCGCGCATTACTCACCGCAGAGACGCGGAGCGCACAGAGAACAGCAGGTGAGTTGGGCTTAATCGGCATGAGGTCCATCAGTTCACTCTGCATCCTCTGCGTCTCTGCGGGTATGCTGCGCACAGTACCAGTCAAAGGCGCGGCCACCTGCCCGCGACTGCTGGAATCCTATCCGTTCTTCTTCTCAAACTCCCCCATGAAGCTGACCAGCGCTTCCACCGCCTCCTTGGGCACCGCATTGTAGATGCTGGCGCGCAGGCCGCCGACGGAGCGGTGGCCCTTCAGCCCGTCCAGTCCGGCCTTGGTGGCTTCCTTGGCGAACTTCTCCTCAAGCGCCTCATTGCCCAGGCGCCAGGTAACGTTCATGTTGGAGCGGCTGTCTTTGTGCGCGCAGGGCTTCCAGTACGCGGAAGAATCCAGCGTCTTATACAGCAGCCCGGCCTTTTCCTCGTTCAGGGCCTGAAGCTTCGCCAGACCGCCGAGCGACTCCACCCATTCGGTCACCAGCTTGATAAGGTAAATGCCCCAGGTATTGGGCGTGTTGTACAAGCTGGGTTCAGCCAAGTGCGTCTTGTACTTCAGCATGGTGTTCAGGTTTGCCGGGGCGCGCTCCGCCAGGTCCTTGTGGATCAGCACCAGCACGACGCCGGAGGGGCCGAGGTTCTTCTGCGCGCCGGCGTAGAGCAGGCCGAACTGCTTCACGTCGAACGCATGGCTCAGGATGTCGCTGGACATATCGGCGACGAGCGGCGCCTGCGTTTGCGGAAAGGCTTTGTACTGCACGCCTCCGATCGTCTCGTTGGATGTAATGTGGACGTAAGCGGCGTTGGGAGCCAGCTTCAGTTCGCTTGCCGCGGGAATGCGCATGTATTTGTCGCTCTTCCCGTCCCAGGCCAGGTTGACGCTGCCCACAAGCTTGGCTTCCTTGATGGCTTTTTCAGCCCAAGCCCCGGTGTGGACGTAATCCGCGGACTGCCCGGCGCCCAGCAGGTTCAAGGGGACCATAGCGAATTGCAGGCTGGCGCCGCCCTGGAGGAAGAGCACTTCGTATTCGGCGGGGACGTTCAGCAGTTTCCGCACGCCGGATTCGGCGGCCTTTATCACCGCGTTGAAGGTCTTGCTGCGGTGGGACATCTCCATGATGGACATGCCGGAACCGCCGAAGTCCAGCATCTCCGCTCTGGCCTTTTCCAGCACCGGGAGCGGCAGGGCGGCAGGCCCCGCACCAAAGTTGAACACACGAGCCATGAGAAAACCCTCGCGAAACATGTTACCACCGCAATTTTAGCGTTTTGCTCCTGAACCATCAGGCCGCAGCGGTGGTTGGAATCTTTTACGTTACTCCCCGCGGGAAAACAACGGCACATTTGGGGCCGTCTTCTTCACCACAGAGACACAGAGGCACAGAGAGAAGAAGAACAGGAAGAGTCAGTTCTCTGTGCCTCTGTGTCTCTGTGGTGAATGAGGGTGCTATGCAAAGTCTTCTTTCGCCAGAACCGGTTCGCGTTCCCTCCCGACGCTGATCAGCAGCCCCAGGCAGATAAACCCGCTGATGACTGAACTCCCGCCGTAGGAAACGAACGGGAAGGGCAGCCCCGTCGTGGGCATCAGCCCCAGCGCAACACTGGCATTGATCAGCACCTGGGTGCAGAGCACAGTGACGCAGCCCACGGCGATCAGCCGGCCGGCCGGCTCGCGCGTGCGTGAGGCGATGCCCAGCCCGCTCAGCGCCGCCAGCAGGACCAGCAGCAACAGCAACGCGGCCAGGATGAAGCCGCCTTCCTCGGCCACCACGGCAAAGATGAAATCCGTGTGCCGCTCCGGCAGGAAGTTCAGCCCCTGCTGGTCGGACTGGCCCCAGCCTTTGCCCCAGAAGCCGCCGTAACCGATGCCGGTTTCGGAACGCAGCAACTGCCACGCTTCGCTCAGCCGGTACTCCTCCGGGTTGAGCCAGGCCAGCACGCGGCGCTTCTGGTAGTCCTTGAGCACCTCGGCCCACATCCACAACATGCTCGTGCCGCCCGCAAGGACCGTCAGGCCGAGATGCCACAGCCGCGCACCCGCGGCAAAGAGCATCACGAACACCACGGGCGCGTAAACCAGCGCCATGCCCAAGGCGGGCTGCTTGAGCACCAGCAGCATCGGCACGAACGCCAGCACCAGCGGCACCCCCAGCCCCGTCAATTTCTTGTAGCTGTCGCGGTACATCAGGTAATGCGCCAGCGTGAGGATGAGGATGGGCTTCATCAGCTCCGACGGCTCCAGCTTGAAGAAATACAAATTGAACCAACTCCGTGCGCCGTTGATCGGGCGTGTGCCCAGGACGCCGCAGAGCAGCAGCAGGCCGAAGAGATAGAGCAGCGGAGCGTGGCGCAGGATGGCCAGGTAATGAACGCGCTGCAAGCCCGCCAGGATCGTGAGGCCCATGCAGAGAAAGAGCGCCTGGCGCGCCAGGTAGCCGGCACTGCCGCCGGTCTCCGGCATCCCGCGCACGGCGCTGGCGATGAAACACAGGCCTATCAGCGCCGCCAGCACGATGCAGCCGAGCAGGAAGAAGTCCACGCGGCGCACGGCGAGGAAGATGCTTTCGCGCTCCAGACAAGTGGTGGTAGTTGTTGTTGAACTCATAGCCTATCCCGCCTTAATCCGAGCCGCGACCGTTAGGGAGCGGACATTGCCGCTTGCTTACGCGCGCGGCTCGGAGACTGAACGGTTGCGCAAATCGCAAATTCTTCAATGCTCCTCACTCGCCGCGACCTTGTGATTCTCACACGGCCCGCCAGGGTTCTTCACTGGCGCGGCCTGCGTCCCGTAGACTTCCCGCAACATCTTGTAGGCCAATGGCGCTGCCACCGCGCCGCCATGTCCGCCTTCCTCCAGCATCACCGCGAACGCGACCTGGGGATTGTCCGCGGGCGCATAGCCGGCGAACCAGGCGTGCGGCTCCGCGCCCTTGCGGTGTTCCGCGGTGCTCGTCTTGCCGGCCACGCGGATGGCCAGCGGCGGGCCCTGCTCGTGGAAGGGATTGTAGGCCGTGCCGCGTTCGCCGGGCCGCCCCACGTTGACGACCTCTTCCAGTCCCTGCCGCACTACGGCGAGACTGGCCTGTGAGACCCCCAATGGGCGGGGCGGGGCGGCGGGGCCGTCCAGCCACAGCCGCGGTGTGACCACATACCCGCCGTTGGCCACAGCGGCCATCAGCACGGTGGCTTGGAGAACTGTGGCACAGAATTGCCCCTGCCCGATGGCCAGGAGGTAATCGTTGCCCTTGGTCCAAGTGCGCAGACCGGGGTTATGCGGGTAGGCCTGGTTGCGCCAGGCGCGGTCCGGGAAGATGCCCGCGGCCTCGCCGGGCAGATCAATCCCCGTGCGGCGCCCGAAAATCTGGCGCGCGTAAGGGCTGAGGTTCTCCACCCCGATGCGGGCGCCGATCTGCTGGAACGTCACGTTGCAGGAGCAGCGGATGGCCTTGAGCAGGTTCACGGTGCCGTGAGCGCGGCCGTCATCGCAATGGAATTTCTGCCCGCCTTCGATGATGTATCCGGGACACTCGAAGGTTTCAGTGGTGTTCACCAGCCCTTTTTCCAGAGCCACCGCGGCGATAAGCGCCTTCATCACTGAACCCAGCGGATACTGTTCGGCGAGGGCGCGGTTGAGCAGCGGTTTGCGCGGGTCGTTCAGCAGGGCGCGGAGTTGCTCCTCACGCGCCACGCCGTCACGTGGCGGGGCAAAGAGGTTGGGGTCGAAATCCGGCCAGCTTGCCAGGGCCAGCACGTCGCCGCCGGCCACGTCCAGGACCACGATGGAACCTGTCTTGTCCTGGCCCTTAAGTGCGTTCTCCGCGGCTTTCTGCCAGGCTAACGAAAGCGTCAGCGCAATCGTGTCGCCTGGGCGGGGCTGCGAGTTGCAGCGAAAGACCAGTTCATCGTCCACCTCTTCCAAGGAGTCCCTGAGCTTCATGCCGGGCTTGCCCCGCAATTGTTGATTCCGCACGCGCTCGACACCCATTTCCCCAATCACGTGGTCGGGCAGCATGTTGTGCGCCACGGAACGCGGCAAGCCTACGCCCAGCCAGATCATCTCGGCTTCGGTCAGCTCTATGCGCGGCGGCCGCTCGCTCCAGCGCAGCGGCTCGGCCAGACCCAGCGCCGCCACGGTCTCCCGCTGCGCAGGCTGCAGATTCGCAAAGCGGCTGTATAGCTCCCTCAGCCCGCGGATGTCCCGCGGGTCGGCGCCCAGAATCTGCTCCAAACGCGCGGCGGCAGCGTCGTCCACACCGTCGCGCAAGTGTTCCCAGAAACGCGCGCGCGCCGGAGCGTTCTCAAGCAACAGGCCCTGGCGCCGCAGCATCTCATCGTCGGCAGGCGAAAGCTCGCCCAGCGCGCCCAGGGCAAAACACCCCAGGCTGCCGTGCGGGTACACGCGCCGCGTTGAGAGCGTGCAGACCAGTCCGGGGAATGGAGGCGTGGACATCCGCCCGGCGTGCTCCAGGCGCGCCGCGGCCCCCGGTCCGAACAGCCGCGCGCTGTCCATGAAGACGTCTTCGTGAACCGCGCGCAAACCCAGCCACGTTTTTTCCTCCACGCCGCTCACAATGCGCAGCGGCGTCCGCGCCGCGGCCCACCCGCGCGCCATGCCATGCAGCGCCCGGTGCAGTCCCGCCGCGACTTCCTCATCGGTGCGGTTGAGCGTGCGCGCCAGGTCCTTGACGAAAGGTTCCGCGTCCAGCCGCCGGACAAGTTGTTCGAACTCCGCTTCGCGCTCCTGGTGCAGGTGCGTACGCGCCTGCTCAGCCTCATCGCCGCCGCCTTGCGGGCCGCGGAACTTCGCCGCCAGTTCAGTGACCGCTGGAACGTCCACGTACCGCAGTTGCAGGCGACTGGCGCGCACGGAGATGTCGAAACAAGGCAAGTCTTCAGCCAGGATTTCACCGTGGCGGTCCAGGATTGAGCCGCGCAACGCCGGGACCATAAGTTCGGTGGCGCGGTCGCGCGTGGCGAGCTTCCGGTAGTCCGCGTAGCGCACAATCTGCAATTGCGCCAGCCGGCCCAGCACCACGGCAAAGGCCAGGCTGAGCAGGACCGCTAGAATACCGATCCGCGTTTTGAACATCTCAGCGCACCTCATTCACCCCAGAGAAACCATTTTGGATTTTAGATTTTGGATTGAACAGCGTCGCGGCAAATCCAAAATCCAAAATCTAAAATCCAAAATCCCTTTCAGGACCTCGCCACTTTTGCCCTGCGCGCGGCAGAGAGACGGTCATCCGAGGCCATGTGTTCGCGGACGGGCAGCGAAACCAGGTTAAGGCGGTACATGAAGCGCCCGCAGGCCCAGGCGCACACCAGGCCCCAGACGCACGCGCCCAGGACGAGCGCCAGCAACGTGAGGCCGGCCTGCCCCCAACGCACTTGCAGTCCGCACAAGGGGCCCAGCAACAGGTACAGGAGATGTGTCAGGAAAGTCCCGGCGATCCCGCCGGCCCACGCCGCCAGCAGGTCGCCGCGCGTCAACTCGCGCCACGCCACCCACAGAATCAGCCGGGCGGCGAGAAGGTTGCAGAGCGTCAGCAGGCCGAAGCGGGCCGAGCCAAACAGGTCGGCTTGCACGCCCAGCGCGAAAACGCAGGCCAGTCCGAACTCCCGCGGCCCGAAAGCCAAGGCCGCCATGCCCAGCAGAATGCCCGCGTCCGGACGTACCAACTCCGGCACGAACGCAGGCAAGACCGCCAACTGCAGCACCACAGCCGCGGCCACCAGCATCAGTAATCCGAACGCGTAACGCATGACCATGTTAACTCCAAACTCGAAAACCGTTCAACCTCTGAGCCGCGCGCGTAAGCAAGCGGCCACGGGGAGCGCGCCGACACCTTCTATGGAGAGAATGGGAAGAATAGGAACGATGCAACCGCTCCCTTACGGCCGCGGCTCGGACCGAAGGGCTACGAAAATCTAAAATCGAAAATCGAAAATCGAAAATGTTACTTCCCTCCCTTTCGGCTGCCCGGCATTTCCGGCCAGGGCACTTCAGGCAGCTCCGCCGTGATGATCTGCACGCATTCGACGGCGTTCTCAGTGCAGGCCGGGCGCACGGCCAGCTCCCACTGGACATCGCCCTTCTTCTTGACTCCCGCGACCACGCCCAGCCACAGGCCCGGCGGAAAGCAGCCGTCGTAGCCGCTGGTCACCACGGCTTCGCCGGTCTTCACGTAGAGTTCCCGCGCCACCACGGCCATGCGGCACAAACGTTCGCCTTCTTCGCCCGCCACGGGCGGTGCCCCCGCTTGCGCGCCCTGCAAGACGCCCTCGACGCGCGACTCCACCAGCCGCGCGGCCACGCTCATGCCCCGGTGCGTCAGCAGGGCCATGCAGGAGACGTGGGGCGCGACCGAGATGACCCGCCCCGCAACCGCCCCGCGATGCAGGACCGCAGCGTGCAGTTTGACCCCGTCTGCCGCGCCGCGATCGAGGGCCAGAATCGGTTCCTGCCAGAGCACTTTCCTCCCGATCACGTCCGCGCCCAGGCCGGCCGGCAAGGCGCTGGGAAGGCGGCGGCCGTCTTTCTCCGGCTGAGTCAGCGGCGTAGGCGCCGTCTGGGAGCGGCGCAGCCTGGCGTTTTCGTCCAGCAGCCTGACGATTTCCGCACGCAGAAAGTCCTCCGCGATATGATTCTCAGGCGGCGCTTCGGGCCTGGACGGGTTGGCGGCTGCGCATTGAACGGCGGCCGGCGCGCGCTCGGGCTGCCTGCTTCTTCCGGCGGCGCCAAAGAGGCGCAACACAGGGCTGAGCACAGACAGCGAGCGGGCGCGCAGGGACTCGACGTGCGTCTCCGGCACCAGGAACAACAGCAGCGCCAGCAGCACCAAACCCGGAAACAGGATGTGCGACCGGACGTAATCGCGTCGCATAGGCCATCCTCAAGTTGTCTCTTGGCCGAACACTGGAAGCTCAAGTCCAGCAATTCTTTATCGGCAAGATAGGCGTTAGGCTTTAGGCATTAGGGCGAGGGGCGAGGGGTTAGGGATTGGGAGCGCACGATGAGGAGGCCAGGCCTCAAGCGGGCGCAGTGGAAGGTGGTAGGATGAAATATCCAACACCCCCTGCCTGCATTTGCGCTCTTCGCCCGCGCGCCCTACAAATCATCCGATGCGTGGGCCTTGTCTCGCTATCATCGCCGCCCTGCCGCAGGAGCTTGCCGCGGTTGAAGCCGCCATCCCGCCGGCCGAGCGGCCGCAGGTGCAGCTCGTGCGCGGAGGGGAGGGCGCAGAGGCTGCGGCGCGGGCGGTGGAGACAGTCCTCAGCGCGCCGGACGCGCCGCCGTTGATCTGTGCCACAGGCTTCTGCGGCGGCTTGGC
>JBEKKG010000319.1:0-8584 GCA_050010835.1 Planctomycetota bacterium | reverse complement strand
CGGATAAAGAATTGGAAGCCTTAAGTCTGCAACCCCACCGCTTTCACGGCGAATGGAATTATACCATTTCGCCACAATAGTAGCAACTTGTTCAACTTATTGTTGCGCGCTCTCTTAGTTAGTTCCTGTTTCCAAATCGCCAGAACTGCGGGCAGTTTCCCTCCGCGAGCAGTCGTAAGGACCGCTGCGGGCGTCAGGTTTCGCCTCTCGCGAACTTTGTGACCGCGCTGTCACAGAGCATCTCTGAAGTTCCTCCTTCTGCCTTCAGTCTCGCCACTGCTCGCACTTCAGGTGCGTGCCAGCAGCACCAGGTTGTGTGCCAGCACCCCGCTGCCCACCCAACTCTGAAAATGTGTCCAGCCTTCCCGCAGACAGCGCCACAGTCCGAACACGCGCTTGAGTACTGAGATGGTCCCCTCGATGCCGGCCCGAAATGCTTGCGCCAGCTTGAACCAGCGACTGTGCTCCGTCTTCTCTTCCTCTTCGTTGCGGCGGCCTTTCTTCGGCACACACACTTCTGCGACTCCCATTGCGGCCGCACACGCCACAGCCCCCGCCGAGTAGAAGCCCTTGTCTCCAGCGCACATTGCGGGCACGTGCCCAAACAACTTCTTGTGCTCCAACAGGTTCTTCACCCCGCTGCGTCCCGCGCCAATGCGCTCCCGCACCTCCGCCGCTCGCGTCATCACCCGCTCCGTGCCCGCGATGAGTTTGCCGTACAACTTCTTGCGCGTGGCCTTATGCAGCGTCGCTCCGCCGCGCAGGAGTTTCTGCGTCAGCCGCTTGGCGTTGCGCAGTCGCGACCGCCACGGCCCCACCACACTGGGAGCAATCCGCTGCACCTGCTGCAGCAGCCGCGACAAAACCTCCACGCTGTCGCACAGCAGCGACGAGTCCATGGGGAAGTGGATGTCCGTCTCCACCGCCGTCGTGTCAATCCGCAACTGCTTCCCTTTGAAGCCCTTCTTGTCCCGCGCAAAGCGCACAATGAGCTCGTTCACCTTTTCCCACGTCCGCGGCTGGATCAGGTTCACCAGCGTCGCGTACTTGCTGTGCGAGATGACCGGGTCGTCGTAAAGCCGGCAAAAGAACCGCAGCATCTCCGGATCGTCCACGCGCACGATCACCTGCCGAAACGACAAGTCCTCGATCTGCTGCACGATCGCCAGCCGCAGGATGGATTCCGACGCCACGCCCTCAATGTTGCGTTTGAGCTTCTTCTGGCCTTGCGTCAGGTCGGCATGCACCAAGTCCAAGACAGCCGGGTGGGCTTCCAGAATCTCGTGAATGTTGCGGTACAGCGAGTACCAGTCCTTCGTGAGCTTCTGCGTTCCAGCGAAATCGAGCGGCAATTGGCGTTCGGCTTTCTTCCTCATTTGGGGCTTATTCCCTGGGTTTTCGCCATCCTCCCCACGCCATCCTTGTAGAATAAGCTCGACATTTTCGGAACCGCAAATTACTCTTTTCCTCTTGGTCGCTGCACTTCACGGCCCGGGGAACAGGAACTAGCTAAGGAAAGGGCACCAAAGCCCGGCACCACGCGGGCGCCGGGCCACTACAGCCTCACTTCTTTTCTGCCCGCTCTTTCATACTGGCAAAGAACCGGGCCAACTTCACGGGATGGCCCATTCGCGCACAGGAACGGAAGCCAAGCCGCCGCTTTCGGGACTGTTCTCAAGTGCGATCAGCCGATCAACTCGACGCGGATTCCCGTTACTGCTTGAATCCCGCGTCCACCCAGTCCGCGTGATCGGCCGCGATGCCGTCGCCGGCGTCCGTGACGATCAGGCGCACGTGCTTCGTCTTCGCGGGAATCGCAACGTCAAAGTGCCAGTAGCTTGGGCCGCGCCACGCCAGCGTGGGGCTTTCGGCCAGCATGGTATTGTCGGCGTACACCTGAAAGACCACGCTTGGCCGTTCGTCGTCGCGCTTCTCGTCGTCCAGCCCGGCGACCGCAACGAAGCGTTTGTATTCCGGTTTGCACGCGTACACCAGTTCGGAGCGCGCGTGAACGCCCATGCCCTTCTCGTACTTCTTGCGGCCCACTGTGAGCGGTTTGCCTTCAACGGACTTGTTCACACCGACCTGACCCCAGCCCGTCGTCGCCTTCTCCGGCTTCAGGTCCGAAAGGTGCACGCCCGGCGCGGGGGGCAGTGGCGGAAGTTCGATTCTTGGCACGGCGACTTCGACCGCCACGCCTTCCGACTCCTTGCCCGCCCACGACACGGCGCTAACCGTGTACGTGTAGCTCTTGCCCGGCGTCACGCTGTCATCGCTATACGTGTTCGCCGCGACAAGCGCGCTTGATCCGTCGTTGCGAACAACCCGGTAGGACGCTTCGCCGCCGTCCCACACGAGCGCAACCTGCCTGAAGGAAGCGGCCTTGGCCGTCAGGTTTGCAACCTTGTTCGGCAGCGCCACTGCCGCGGGACCAGACTCAAACGTCAGCTTCCAGGCGAGCGCCTGACTCTTCGGCGACGTGACTGTCGCCCGAACGCACGGCCCAGCCTGAGCCAGCTTGATCTCCGCGCCCGCCGCCTGATCTTCCGCGCTCAACTCCGCCTTCACCGCTTTCCAGCTCTTCGGTTCCGGCGGCGCGACGATCCGCAGTTCGTAAGCGTCGCCGCCCACGACAAGGCTCTTGCCGCTCAGCGCCTTGCTCCCTTCGTCCCATTTCTCCTCGATAACGTCCACGATTCCCTGCGTGATGTGCCGCGAGGTGCTCAGCAGGAACGGACGGTCAAGCAGCGGGCGCACGGCGAGGACCTGGCACGATTCCTTGGGCAGCGATGTGCGCAGCGTCCCTTTGAACGGCGGCAGAAACGCGTTGGCCCAGAAATCGAACGCCACGTATGCCGCGTCCTCGGCGAACCCCGCGTGCGCCAGCGGCAGTTCAACGGTCAGCGCATTCGACTCCCAGTTGTACAGCGCAATAACGTCGCGCCGCGGGGAAGGGCGCTCGTCCGTGAGCCGCCACACGCGAGCCGGCTCGTTTTCGAACAGGTCCACCGGCCGCGGCAGCAGACCGTGGCTGGGCATGGTGCGCTTGAGGATATCCAGGCGCTCCGTAGGCAGTGCCGGCATGAATTCACTGCTGAGATTCAGGCAGCCGCTGACCGTCACCCACGAACAGATCAACTGCGCGTGCGCAAGCGCCGTGCTGGGGCGCACGTATACAGGATCGGGGTCGTTGTACCAGATACGTCCGTGCAGATGGTAGTTGCGCGAAGCGAACAGCGGCCCCGCGCGCAGGCCGCCCCAGTCCGGACCGTTGTCCGGGCCGACGCGCATCGCGTCAACCAGCCCGAACGCGCCGCCGAAGGAGCGCATGTTCTGCGGCGCGCAGCAGCCCAGAATGAACACGCCGTCACCCGCGGTTTCGCGGACCAGTTTGATGCCGTCACGGTACGCTTCGATGTTCGTCATGTCCGGATTGGCGAATACCGCGTCGCCTATGCCCTCGTCCTTGTAGCCGCTGTTGACGTAGATCTGCTTCGTGGCCGAACCCGTCCACATGCCGTCCATCTTGAAGTACGTGTAGCCCCATTCCCTGGCGATGCGCTGCACGACGCTGCGGAGGTACTCGCGCGCGCCGGCGTGCGTCATGTCCAGGCACGTGCCGCCCCAGGCCGTGTCGTACGGCTTGCCGTCCTCGCGTTTGACGAACCAGTCCTGATGATCCTTGAAGAACGGGTCATCGTGCGTGCCGGCAAAGGGCATGAACCAGATGCCTGGCGTCAGGCCGCCAGCTTTGACATCGTCCGCGGCGGCCTTCATGCCGCCGGGATATGGCCCCTTCGGGTTGAAGTTGAGGAACACTTTTCTCGGCCCGTTGCCACCGCCGGTGCCTTCCTGCCAGCCATCGTCAATCTGCATGACAGAGAAGCCGAATGGCGCGAGCTTCTCGGCGGCGAACTTCGCCTGCTCGGCCAACTGTTTCCCGTTTGAAGCCCCCGCGTGGTACCAGGTGCAGTAGCCCACGGGCTGCGGACGCAACTTGATCGAGTAAACCTTGGCCACCGCGTCAGCCCACGCCTCCATGCCCAGACGCGCATCGTCGAAATACCCCAGCGCAAACATCTCGGTTTCGGCGTCCTTGCCTGGAGCGATGCGCAGGCGACCGTAGTCAATCTGCGCCTCCACGCGCACGCAGCCATTCTCGACTTTGGAGAAGACTACGCCGCTGCCGCGGCCATGCGTCAGCCACCCAGCGACCACGCCATTGCGTGTTAGCGGGTCGGCAACGGCCAACCACGCGTAGCTGCCGGGATTCTTGTCGGGCGCCGTCAGGCCGCCGGTGCCCAGTGTGCGCAATTCGGACACAGGCTTGCTCAGATCAATGTTGGCCGACAGCGGCTGCACATTTCGGTGCTGGACCATTTCCGCCCCGCCGTTGTGCAGCGTGGAACGGAACAGGACGAATGGCGCATTCGGCAGAAGTATCAGTCTGTCGCGATTGTCGTTGGCGTAACACACCTCGATCGCCTCGCCATCGCCGAAGATTTTGTCTGGCATCGGGACCGTCTGTGTTGCCCCGCCTGTACCGCTCAGCTTGCCCGCCGGGATGAACGTTTTTCCCGAGGGCAGCGCCTGCACTGAAAATGCGCCTGCGGCGCCGTCCACCGATACACTGAATGCGGCATTCCTGATCAGCATCGTCTTCCTCGCCTCTTCCGCGAGAACGCCGCTCCCCAGCAGCAGCACGACGGCCGCCGCGAGGTACGAAACCCAGAACACTGAGCGCCGCTCTCTCACCCTCATCTCCATTTCTCGACCGTAGCGCGGTCCACCAACCTTGACCACATTCCGCCAGATTGTGGATGCCGCGTCTCGCGCGAGCCGCCGCGCAACTAAAGTTCGGCAGATTGCAGGACAGCCCTGCGACGGCAAGCTTCCCCCGGGATTTCCTGGATGAACCGCCCCGAGCCGTTCCGGCGGCCAGATTTCGCCGTATTGTAGGCATCGCTATTATCCATGCAAAGCCTTTCTGGCGCCGCAGAGTACCATCCAGGTGCCTTGTCCTCACATTGCATGCCATCAGTCGGGGCTGCACCAGGCCCCGGAACCACAGATTGCAGCGTTGCAACTGGGCATGAGCCGACTTTGGCTCAAGATCCCGTAAGGTTCCATAATTCAGCCGCTGGCAGCCGATCTCCCTGGCAGCAATCCTGGCCTTGGTGTACCGTTGGCGCCGAAATGGAGGGGCGCACATGTTGCAGACGGTGACACCGTGCCTGGCGACTCCCTTGTGGCTCCGGGGCTACTCGGTCATTGGCGGAGGAGGCTTCTGAGTGGGCCAATGAGTTTGACGCGCAGCTAACGGTTGCTGTCAAGTAGGACCAACCGATTCATCTGAGAATGACATCACTCGTCCCTTTTGTAGCTGTCTGGCTTCCCGGTCCCCCGACCAACAAGCTGTTCACCGACCCAGAGCGCAAATTTGCGCTCTCACCCCCGCACTGCTGTAAAGCGTTACGCGCCTTAAACTTGACCGCTGCCGGGCTGTGCCGGCGGCACCATCATCAACCTGCCGATTGGCCGTGCATGGAATCCACCCCAGCTTAAAACTCGGCCCAGGCGCGGTAATATATAGGGGTAGCTGCCTGCACTCGGCCAGCCCTGCCCATTCCCGGCTGCGGCTGTACCCGCACGCCATCATTCCACATTCAACCTGAAGGAGGACGCCGTGATCAAAACCTCGGCCAACATGTCGAAGAAGGTGCCCATACCGGGCACTGAGTTTAGCAGTCAACAGTTCGGCGCCAGCATGGAAATCGAGGTTTCTGACGCTGATCAGCCCAACGTCATTCAGGCCCGCATTCGTGACCTTTACGGCCTGGTCACGCAGGCGGTGGATGAACAGATTGCTGCGGCCACTGGCAATAACGGAAATGGCCACGGACAGGTTCAACCGCCCATCCGCCGCCAGAACTACACTCCGTCGCAGAACCAGCAGCCCGCTTCACCTGCACGGAGTGGCTACCCTAGCAACCGCACTGCCAGATCCAGTGGTAACAGTGGAAATGGCGGCAACGGAGGCAATGGCCGGCGAACCAACGCAATTGAGGCCCAGCAGCGCGCAATCTGGGCTATCTGCAAGAGCTTGAATCTGGACGTGGCTGCCGTTCTCGCGGACTACAACTACAGTGACTTGAGCCAGGTGCCGGTGAAGGTTGCTTCGCAGATTATTGACAGCCTGAAGGCCCGCCAGACCGCAAACCAGCAGTCGGCGCGATAGTTGTTCCCACCTCAGACCTCCACCGGCCGCAGCCGGCCACAATTCCCAAACAGGAGAGACTTAACCATGAACACCGCAATCGCGGAGCCGGTGGCTAACGGACCAATGGTCCACGGCAATCGAACAGAGCCGGCGCGAGGCGTGGGCGAAAAGACGGTTGAGACGGATGGTCTTGCCAAGGTCCATGTTGCTCTCCTGTGTGCGCGAAAGTATACGCTATGCAGTGCGGGTTTGCCAATGCCGGCAAAGCGCAACGTTACCACATTTTACCAGCTCATTGTCGGCGCCTGTAGGTACACCGCGCCTTCTACCTTATGCCCACCGCCATTATCAAGCAGGAAAAGCGTGTCCAGCTTGATGGGGTAATGAACCTTCTCGTCGTTCGCCCCACCCCAATGCCCGGCGTCCCGGCCATCCAGGGAGAAGACGATGGGCCGCCAGCCCTTGTAATCCGCAGTCGGCCCTTGCGGCTGGAAGCATTGTCCCGTGGCATCCATGAAGCGCATGCGCAAGCTCAGGCCGCTGCCATCGCCGTATACCCACAAGGTAAGCGCTTTCGGCTGGCCCTCTATGGTCTTCAGCTCATTCTTCGTCGGGACCAAACGAACAAACTTCCATCCGGGGTCAAAGCGGTAGCTCAGCTTGAGCACGCTAAGGCCCGGATACGGCGGCGGTTCGGGCGGCGCTGCGGCGGCTAAGGATTGCTCGGAGGCCACCTTCACGTCTCCATCAGGCACCACCTGATAAGCCAAGGGTTGATCTCCCTCGGGGAAGTCGGACAATAGCACAAAGCGTGTCACCGGCAGCGAAAGGACCTCGCCGCCCTGCTCGTCCAGCAGCCTTGCGCCCACGCTGTACCCCGACAACTTGGCAGATGAAGCAGAGAACACGACGGCCTTCTCGCGTTCGCCGTCCTTCAACTCAACCCGCACCTGCGGCTCCCGAACCTCAAGCCCCTCCATGCCTACCAGTTCCACGGTCCCTTTGAACGCCTCGCCTGCGGGGTTCTCTACCTTGAGCGGCACTTCGCACTTGAAGGGCAGAAGGTCCAGGCGCAGCGGAGCACGCACGCAGGCCAGGGTCTCCTGGGCAAGCTTGCAGGAGCCGTCAACGGTACATTCGAAGCGGACAGGAACAGACTCATCGCCGCGCTTGAGCGTGAACTCGCTGTCCATGTTTTCTTCCTTGCCCGCCCCGAGCGACCTGGTTTGACGTTCCCAAGCAAACAGCGGCTTCGCCGCAGCCTTCGGGCAGATCGGCAGTTCGCGCTCCAGCGGGTTCTTCAGCCGCAGCGCGATTGTCGCTTTCTGGGGCGCAGCGGGCAGCCAGTACTCCAGCGCGAGGCGATCCCACGCCGCCGCTACTTTCAGCACCTCGTTGGGCTGCTCGGGGATGAGATAGACTGGCGCGTCGGTCAGCGTCACGGGAAGGCCATCCGCGTTCGCATCAAGCACGCCAGCGTCCTCACCCAGTCCTGCTCGGAGCCTATCGCGAGCCGCTTGTTGAAGCGGAACCCTTTGAGCGTGCTGCTCAGCGCTTTGGCCGCCAGATACGCAGGCTTGGCGTCATAGACCGGCTCCCGGTCTTTGTTATAGGGGAACAGCGTCGTGCCGAAGTGGTGCTCGGCGTCCTTGGCGTCCCTGCCGTCGTCGTGCCAGTCGTACCAGATCGAAAGGTTCACGTCGTTGGCGAGGTTGACCAGCCACTGACGCGGGAGGCATTTGCCCTGCTTCACTTCGTCGTAATGTGACCACACCGCCGAATAGCCCCACTCGCCGGAAAGCACCGGCACTTCCTTGCCCTTAGGCGCGTACTGGCAAATCAGCGCACGGAGGTGCCGATAGTCCTGGGCCACGGTTTCCGGCGCGGTCTGCCGGTAAGGATGGACCGAGACGGCATCCCAGTATTCGAGCAGCCCGCCTTTGAAGCAGGTCTCCAGGAAACGAAAATCAATCTCTGATGTCGCCGGCCCGGCATAGAGCTCTCCCGGGACCGCGGCCCGGAGGGCTTTGCCGACTGCCAGCGCCAGCTTGACGTAGTCGTCCGGGTTCGGCTTGGGCTTCCAGAACTCGATGTTCGGCTCGTTGTACATCTCCCACAGGATACCGCGTCCCTTAAAGTGCTGCGCGGCAGCCGCGGCCCACTTCGCGAACGCCTCCCGGCCTTCGTCGGTGCAAGGCGAGAGCCCCCGGTCATAGAGCTTGTTCTGATAGTCGAGGATAAACACCGCGCGTATCTGGTGCTGCTCCAGCGACGCCAGCAGTCGCTCGTAAGGCTTGAAGTCGTACTCCCCCTTCTTTTTTTCGGTCCCCCCCCACTCGAAGTCCATGCGGATTATGCCGAAGC
>JBEKKG010000318.1:0-7951 GCA_050010835.1 Planctomycetota bacterium | reverse complement strand
GGGCCAGGCCGCCTTGGATGACACCGCCCGCATCCTGGATGAGCACGCCAGGACCGGCGCCACCATCTGTCTGCCGCACCAGGCGACCACCGACGCGCTGTGCGACCGGCGCACCCGCGTCATCCGCGACATGGACAAGTACGTCAAGATGATCCGGGAGCGCGGCATGATCCCCGCGCTGTCCACGCACATGCCCGAGGTGCCGGTCTATGCCGATGAGACCGGGCTGGACGTGGCCACGTACATCCAGATTTACAACGCTGCCGGCTTCCTGATGCAGATCGAGGTGGACTGGGTGCACAGGATGATCTGGGGCCGCAAGAAGCCGGTGATTGTCATCAAGCCTATGGCGGCGGGGAGGCTGCTCCCGCTCGTCGGCCTGGCCTTCGTCTGGGCCACCATTCGCGAGCAAGACATGGTCTGCGTCGGCACGCTGAACGGCGAGGAAGCGCGCGAACTGATTGACATCTCCCTCTCCCTCTTTGAACGCCGCGCCTCCGGCGTGCCACTGCAACGCACCCGCAGCAAGCAATCGGTCGAGGAGAAGAAATCTTAGATTTTCGATTTTCGATTTTCGATTGTGCCCCCGGACATGCTCAAATCGAAAATCGAAAATCAAAAATTCGTCCTCTGCGTTGAAAAACCCGTGTTACTCCTCAAAGATCTGCACCAGCCGGCGAACCGGACCTTGGGGCTTGTCGCCGTGGAGGAAACGCTCCAAGTCATCGGCCAGCGCTTTCGCGGTGGGGTAGCGCTTCCCCGGTTCCTTTTCCAGGCAAGCCAGGATGATGCGTTCCATCCGCGGATCCACAGTCTTGTCCAGGCCGCTCGGCGGGCGCGGCGCGAGGCCCATAGTCATTTGCAGCGTTTTCCAGGAGTTGTCCGCCTCGAACGGCGGCCTGCCCGCCACCAGATGGTAAAGGATGGCGCCGAAGCTGTAGATGTCAGTGGCGGGATTCAGATTCTGCTCTTCGCCTCGCGCCTGCTCGGGACTCATGTAAGCCGGCGTGCCTACGATGTTCTGAAATCCGGATTTGGAGGCCTGTCCCTTGCTCCAACTGAGACCCCAGTCCAAGATGCGCGGCTCCCCGTGCTGGTCGAGCAGGATGTTGCGGGGCTTCAGGTCGCGGTGGACCACGCCCTGCGTGTGAGCGTAATGCAAGGCGCGCCCAACTTTGACCAGTACCGCCAGGAGGGCAGGCATTGAGGGCCTGTAGTCTTGGAGCAACTGGTCCAATCCTTGTCCGCGGATGTACGGAAAGCTGAGATAGGGCACGCCCTCGTGCTCCCCGTGCTTGCGCAACTCGATGATATTGGGGTGGGCAATCGCGCGCAGGCGGCTGGCCTCCAGCTTCGCGTTCCGGCACTGCTTCTCCAGGCTGCAATTGGCCCGCGGGTAGAGGACTTTGAGCGCCACGAGGGCCTCGTCGCGGGTGTCGCGGGCGCGGTAGACGGTGGAGGTTGCGCCGCGCCAGATGACCTCCTCAACGAAAAAGGCGCCAAAGGTCCCCGGTACGCTGTGCCCGTCGCTCGTGTCCATGGCTCCGCACCACCAGTAAGACACGACAGGCTAACACATGCACAAGTTTCTGCCACAGCCAGTAAGCAGAAAGAAGGCAACGGCTTCAATCTTCGTAACCGTTCAGTGTCCGAGCCGCGCGCGTCAGCAAGCGGGCACGGGCAGTGCTCTGGGACGCGCTGTGGGACACATAGGAGGAATAGGAGTGATGGAACCGCTCCCTGACTGTCGCGGCTCAGACTGAACTGTTGCCAATTTTCAATTCTCAATTTTCAATTTGCAATTCCGTTGCTTTATTCCTCTGCCGGGCCTTCCGTCGTCTTTTTCTTCTCCGGCTTTTTCTCCGGTTTCTTTTCCGGCTTATTCTCCGCTTCTGCGGCTGGCAGTCCTGGAACGGCCTTTGCGCCCGCTTCCTTGGCCGCCGCGGCCGCCGCCGGCGGCGCGCTGGACGGGCCGGACGTCAACTTGCTCCCACCCTTCGCCAGCATGGCCTTGCGGTCCTCCTCATATTTGGCGATGTTCTTGAGTTGCGCCACGAGGCTGGCCGTGCCGAGCGTCTCCTTGTTCTCCTTGTCGTAGACGGATTTCTGCGCGAAATCGCTGGTCGCCAACACCAGCACCGCGCCGTTGTAGCTGCGGGCCAGCCAGTCTCCCGGCCAGCCCTTGCCGCCGTCCGTACCGTCGCTCTTGAGTTTGACACACAGGAACGGCTTGAGCTTCTCTTTGACGTCGGCATTGCCCAGCATGCCTTCAAAACACTTCGCTGTGATATTCGATTTGTATTTGGGGTCGAAAACGTAGATGCACAAGGGCTGATCCTGCTTCTTGATATCCTGGAAATCTTTCCAGCCCCAGCCCTTGACCGAATCGCTGTCTCCCCCGGTGTAGCCTGAGCCCTTGGGGTCTTTCTTGCTGTCGGCTGCAAAACAAGTGAGCGCGGCGCACAGGAATGCCACCGGCCCGCACCACATCAACTTTCCGCGCATTGCAGACTCCCCGTCTCAGGAACCTCCCTGGCGCCCCCTCTATTATATACCGCGCGCGGCCAAAAGCCTACACTACAACGAAATTTTGCCACGCAGGACGAATGGGACAGATAGGACGAATAGGACATATAGAAGAAGGATTACACATCAAACCCGCCTGTTATTCCTATCTGCGTTCATTCCCGATCCATCGCGGGATTCCGGGGACACGATCCCGATTTCAAAACAGCCGGAAATCGGGTCATGTCCCCGGAATCCGCGCTCATTGTTTTTGCTCCGGCGGCAGTTCCGTAATCATCAGGTCCTTGTACCAGGTTTCGCTGGGCCCCCCGCCGTGAATCTGCAAACCGATGAGTCCCACCTGTTCAAGCTTGTCGTCGGCCTCTGTGTAGTCCACCGTCTGATAGCCGTTGAGCCACAACTGAATGCGCTTGCCCGTGCAGCGAATGACATAGTCGTTCCAGTCGTCGGGGCGGAGCACCTTGGCCAGTTCCTTGCGGTCTGCAACCGCCACGTTCTTGTTCCGCCGGGACTCGTCATAGAGATTGCCCCACATCCCTTCCGCCATGTCGGCCTGATAGCCGCACATCTCGTTGCTGTTGGGCACGCGCCGGCTGCGAATTTGAATTCCTCCGTTGGCGCCCTTCCCAATCAGCTTCGCCTTCAGGCGCAGCTCAAAGTCGCGGTACTCCTTCTTGGCGTTGAGGAACTCGTTCCGCGGGACGCGTTTCTGCAGCGACCCGCCCACTATCGCGCCGTCCTCGATCCTGAAGGAGTCCAAGGGCCCTTCCCAGCCCTCAAAAGTCTTGCCGTCAAAGAGCGGCACGGCCTTGCCCGCCTCCGCCTGGCCCGCGGCGGGCGCGGCGGCATCAGCGGCCAGCAGCACTCCGCCCACAATTGCTGCCACAAGAAGCCCCGTGCAGCGTCTCAAAAAACCTTTCATCTCAGCAATCCTCCTCAATGTGGTCCACTCACTACCGTATACACCGCAGGCCACTGCTCTGACCGCTCGCCCCTCACCCCTCGCACCTCCTTCAGTGCTTTCCCAGCCGCTTCACTTCCTCCCCGCTCAACAGCGCATGTGCTTCGGCGAGGGCCGCGGGGATTTGCGCAGCGAAGGGGGAATCCTTGAGCGCCTGGCTGAAGTCCAGCCCGTTGAGCTTGCCGGCCTTGTTGCCGGGGAACCAGTGGTCGGCGTTGCCGAGAAGATTGTAGCGCATCTTGCCGAATTCGAGCATGTCGAAAGCCTTGACGAAATTGCGCAGGCGCAGAATCTCGAAAATGTTCACCTGCCCCGGCGTTGCATCCCATTCAGGCAACCCCACATGCCAGTTCTCGACCCACTCGCGGCCCAGCGTCTTCACCATTTCATCGTGCAAGCGCGCCTCGATGGTCCTGAGCAGCGCGTGTGGGTGGGCGCCGGGTGCGAGGCAGGCGAGAGTCTTCATGTGCTCGTCGTAATCCGTCGGCCGCGCCGCGCCGATGCTCAAGGTATGCGCCTCCGGCTTGACCAGGCACCAGAGATTGTTGAAGACGATGGGCGAGAGCGGCGCGCAGAGCTGCACGAGCTTCGGCGGAGGCTGGTAGAGTTTCCCGCCCTTGTCATTGGGGCTGATGATGAGCACGCCCATGTTCTGCTTGGTGGCAGCTTGGACTGCGGGCCAGTTGAAGGGGTTGACGTAGTACCAGTGCAGGTTCACGAAATCGAAGCGCCCGTCGCTGATCGCGGGCAGCAGCACCCTGTTCCCGGCGTGGGAAGAAAAACCGACGAAGCGGACGCGCCCCTGCTTCTTGAGCTGCAAGGCGGCTTCGAGGCAACCGCCCTGGCGCACAGACCAGGCCAGACGCTCTTCATTATTGATGCCGTGCAGGGCAAAGAGATCGAGGTAATCAGCCTTCAACAGCGCCATGGAGCGCTCGAAGTTCTCCAGGAACTTCTTCGGCTCCGCTTCCGGGCCGACTTTAGTCTGGAGGATGAGTTTGCCGCGCGGGAGCTTGGGGAGCACCCGGCCGAGCTGCTCTTCGCTGGTGCCGTAACCGCGCGCGGTCTCGACGTGGTTGATGCCCAGCTCGAAGGCGCGCCGCACGCAGGCCTCGACGTTCGCCTGGCTTTCCGGAACGATGGCGTCTTTGTCGTTCCAGGATTGCTGGTAGCGCATGGCGCCGCAGGTGAAGACGGGCATCTGAATCCCGGTGCGGCCAAAACGGCGATAGAGCATGGGTTGTTCCTTTGTACCTGTGACAGTTCGGTTTTTGTGCCACGGATAAGCCCTCGCAACGCGAGGGCTTATCCGTGCCCGTCGTGGCCGCACGGATGAGGCCGGGCTAAACAGCCAGCCCGGCCACATCCGTGGCACAAACTCAAGAGGGCGAGGCGCTCTTACTTCGCGCCGAGTTTTTTCTTGCGCTCCGCCAGCACCGTCTCGATCTCCTGCAACAGCGCTGGGGCGAGCACCACGTCCGCCGCTTTGTGCGTTTCCTCAATCTGCGCCGGCCGGCGCGCGCCCACAATGGCGCTGGTCACTTCTTCGCGCCGTAAGACCCAGGCGATCGCAAGCTGCCCGCAGGTCAACCTCTGCCGGGCGGCGAGTTCCTTCAACCGCGCGATGGTTTCCAGGTTCACCGAGAGCTGCGGCTCGGTAAAGTACGGATTCCTGCTCCGGAAATCGTCCTGCGGCAGACTGGCCGCCCGTTCCTTGGTGAACGCGCCCGTCAGCAGCCCTTCGTGCATGGGGCCGTAGGCGACGACGCCAATGCGCTGGGCTTTGCAGAACGGCAGCACGTCCGCCTCCACGTCGCGCCGCAACATGCTGTACGGCGGCTGCGCGGAGGCAACAGGATGGATCTTTTGCACCCGCTCCATCTGCGCCACGCTGAAATTCGACACTCCGGCATAGCGGATCTTCCCTTCTTTGACCAACTGGGCGATTGCGCCCCAGCCTTCTTCGAGCTGGCCATCCGGGTCGGGCCAGTGGATCTGGTAGAGGTCAATGCAGTCCACTTGGAGCCGGCGCAAACTGTTGTGGCACTCCTCGCGCACTGAGGCCGTCCGCAGGTCGCCGTGGATGTCCCCACCGGGCTTGCCGCGCCGGCCGCACTTGGTGGCGACGATGGGCCGCGGCTTGAGGCCCTGGATTGCACGGCCCACGACCTCCTCGGAATGGCCCAGGCCATAGACGAACGCGGTGTCAACCCAGTTGATGCCGAGCTCCAGGCCGCGGCGGATGGCGGCAATGGATTCGTTGTCGTCCTGTGCTCCCCAGGCGAACTTCCAGCCGCTTCCGCCCAAGGCCCACGTGCCGAAGCCGATGGCGGTCAGTTCGAGATCAGTCCAGCCGAGCTTGCGTGTCTTCATTTTTGCCCCTCCCAGTAACCGTTTAGTCCGAGCCGCGACCGTTAGGGAGCGGACGTTGCCGCTTGCTAACGCGCGCGGCTCGGAGACTGAACGGTTACGTCTCCCAGGAGGGATGGTATAGCAGGCCGGCGGCGGCGCGCAAGAGGCAGCGCACCTGGGAGCGCGGGCGTCTCGCCCGCCTTCGTGGAGTAATCCATGGAGGCCGCGAGAAGGCGGGCGAGACGCCCGCGCTCCCAGAGGCCGCCCCCCCTTGGCGTTTTGGCGCGCCACGCCGTATACTGTTCACATGGGCATTGATATTCAGGCGGATGACATCTGGCTTAGGCTTGTCGCAACCATAATCTTCCTGGCTCCTATCGCCTTCGTTCTCCTGCGCGTGCTCTATACACAAGTGCAAGCCCACTTGTTGGAGTTCATGTTGATTCTGATTGTCTCAATGCTGCCTATGGGCTTGATGCTGAACCTGGTGGCGCACTCCGGCAATTACAGCAGTAACGAGGTGGCCGCGACTGTGCTCATCGGGCTTTACCCGCTAATGGTCATCTTCGCCGGGTCGCTCTGGGCGCTCTCGGCGGCCAGGCGGTTGCGGGAGGAGCGCACCTGGCCCAGGCTGGGACTGCTACTGCTCGGCTGGACCATTGTGCCCAGCCTGGTTTGCCTGGCCATTGGCGTCTTCGAGTTGTGTATGCCGCTCGAACCCAAGCTCATCGGCCTGTTGCCTGGCAGTGTTCCGTTCTTCCTGGCGGCCCTCGTCGAACACAAATGCCGAGTACAGGGTGAGGCTCAAGGGAGGCCTGAAGGGCCTGGTTGAAGTTGTGCCACGGATGTGGCCGGGCCGGCTGTTTGGCCCGGCCACATCCGTGCAGCCACGGCGGGCACGGATAAGCCCTCGCGTTGCGAGGGCATATCCGTGGCACAAGTTTGGCGCGCGGCGCGCTGCACGGTATACTATCCGCATGGGCGACCTCGACCTCCCTTGGTATTCATTTGTCTTATTGATAAGCCCCCTGGCTGCTATCGCCTTCGTTCTCTTGCGCGTGCTCTATACACAAGTGCAGGCGCACCTCCTGGAGTTCATGCTGATCCTGATTGTCTCAACGCTGCCTATGGGCGTGATGCTGAACTTGGCAGCGCATTCCGGCTATTACAGCAGTAGCAATGAGGCCAGAGCTGTGCTTGGCGGCCTTTTCCCGTTGCTGCTCATCTTCGCCGGGTCGCTCTGGGCGCTCTCGTCGGCGAGGCGGCTTGGCGAAGAACGGACTTGGCACAGGCTGGGATTGCTGTTGGTCGGTTGGTTGATCGTACCAAGTATCGTCTGCCTTATCATTGGCTGGCTCGCCCTCATTGCATGCATATTAGACTTCTTCTTGCTTCCAAGGCCGGAAGAACTCTCGCCGTGGCTCGTCTGGCTCTTGCCTGGCAGCGCTCCCTTGTTTATGGCGATTGCCATTGAGCGCCCTGAACCGGTCGTGAACCTCGGGTCAGCGTGTGCCTGCGGGGCGGCCGAAAGTTATCCCCGGTGTGTACCAGGTGTGTCGGCCGCTACCGTTTGAGCGTGTCGAACCACGCTTTGGCGGCTTCCAAGCTCGGGATGGCACAGCCTGAGTGATCGGCGCCTGGCTGAGGGTCAATCAGTTGCACCTGAGATGCGCCTTGTGCGTGGAAGCTGTTGTAGGCCACCTGCGAATTGGCGGGCAGGACGTCCAGGTCGCCGCTGCAATGATATAACCGCGTCGGCGCGAGGGGTTTCCAGCGGTAGAGGTCATTGTCACGCAGCGCTTGGTAGAGGGGAGAGCCGGGGTCGTTCGTCAGGGAGGAGACCACTGCAGGCCAGAGGATCGTTGAGAGGTTGCACGCGGGCATGACACCGTTGATGGTGCTGCCACTCGTGTTGCCATTGAAGAGCGGCGGGATGGTACTGGCGTAGGGCGCCACCACAAGATTGCTCCAACTCGGCGCCAAAGCATATACGGATTGATACGCCATCAGGACGTACGCAGAGTAGTAGGGGTTGGGCGGACAACGCGGGGACAGGATGTCGTTCAACTCCACGCCCGACATGTCGTAAGGGCCAGCCATCGGTGCGCTGGC
>JBEKKG010000317.1:0-7965 GCA_050010835.1 Planctomycetota bacterium | reverse complement strand
CCGAGACGACCGCCGCGGCGACGGGCAAGCTCGGCCAGTTGCGCCGCGATCCCTTCGCCATGCTCCCCTTCTGCGGCTATCACATGGCGGATTACTTCGCCCATTGGCTGAAAATCGGCGCCACGGCCGACGCCGCCAAACTGCCGCGCATCTACCACGTCAACTGGTTCCGCAAGAACGGTTCCGGCCGCTTCCTTTGGCCGGGCTATGGCGACAACGCGCGCGTGCTGAAATGGATCTGCCAGCGTGTCAACGGGGACGGCCGGGCCGTTGAGTCGCCCTTTGGCCTGCTCCCCGCCGCTGACGCTCTGGACCTTGCGGGCCTGGAGCTGCCCCCTGAGACCATGAGCCAGGTGCTGCACGTGGACAAGGCTGAATGGCTGCGCGAGTTGCCACTCATCCGTGCGTACTACGACGCGCTCGGCCCCAGGCTGCCGCAAGCTCTCCGCGCCGAACTGGAGGCGTTGGAGAAGCGGCTGCAAAAATAATCGAAAATCGAAAATTCATTGGTCTTCCCGCAGCGCCTCAAACCCACAGAGCAGCGGTTGTTTGAGCGGCGATGTTCCCGAGACCTTCATGACAATCTCCAGGAAGTCCTTCACCTCAACACCGTGGAAGTCCTTCACCAACGCCCGCCGCGGGCCACCGGCTTCAGCCACGATGTCAAAGGCGGAGAGAACGTTCTTGCCTTGCAGGCTCACACTAAAAACGCGGTCCCCAACCTTGGCGTTGGCAGGTTCGGCAAAGTACAGCTTGATCGTATATTTGGCCGGCGCTCCGCCGGCGTCAATCAGCCTGAAGCGCAGCGGCTTCTCGCTCAGGCAACCCGAGGTGAACACCCAGGGCGTTTGCGTGCCCTCTATGTGCAGCAGCTCATCGCAATAACACATGCTCTGGTCGTGTTGGTAGGTGGGGAGCCATTTGCCCAGCGGCCCCGAGTCCACGCGGGCGGGGTAGGGAATCCATAGCGTGCCCTCCTTGCCAACCGGGTCGTACCTGTAGCCCGGCGCTCCTAAATTGATCGCCACGTGCTTGACTGGCAGCGAAAGCGTTTCCGCTAAGCCTCCAGTGAAGCTCGTTCCCCACCCGCCTGCGGCTGTCCCGCCGTACAGGATCCCGCCTTTGTAAGTCCCGCCGGGGACGATGATCGGACAGAAGACTATCGAGGTGTGGATGGCTGTGTCGCACGCGCAACCCGAACGGCCTTCAGGCGCCGCGAAGACGCCGTCGGCCGGCACCGCGCAGAGGCCGCACGCCAGCGCCATGCCGCCAAAGGGCACCCAGCCCGTCTGCTCTTCGAGATTCCAGTAGGCGATGCCGCGCCGCGCGCCAAAGAGCGTGCATTCCGAGGCCAAGTGGTGTCCGCAGCCGATGTAGCCGCGGTGAAAATCCAAGACCTGTTCCCGTCCGCTCAAGGGGTTTGGCCAGGCTACTTGTTTCCCCGTCTTAAGTTCCCACGCAAAAGGTTCGGCATAGATGCGAGCGCCAACGATGATCGGCCGTTTCATGTAGCCCTTGCGGCCGCCCCAGAGCAGCTTGCCGCTGCCAGCTCCAAAGGCGTAGAGCGCCCGGCGGGCAAACTGCCCGGCGAGGAACTCCTTATGCGGATGTCCCAGGCTGCCCGTGCCGTGTACGACGAGCACGCCGTCCTTATACATGCAGGCCACGCCGACCCGCCCCTCCGCGATGATGTTGTCGTCCAACGTGATGTCCGTGCAGTTGAACGGCTTCTCCCAACTTGCTTTGCCGGTCTGAGCGTCCAGCGCGACGATCTTGCGCAGGTCGGGGACCCCTCCCCTGCCCTTCCCCTCGTCCGGCTTGCGGTCAGGGACGGATTTGTCCACGACCGTGTTGGCCAGGGCCTCCTTGCGCTCGTCCTCCGTCAATGCCCGGTCAACAAAGAAAACGTGTCCGCCGCCAATGGCAATCCCGTCGTGGTCAATGCCCTGGCCTTCGCGGACCCAGGCTTGCTGCCCTGTGGCCACATCGAGAGCAAAGACGGCATTGCTCGTCTGCTCGCGTGGCGCTTTGCGCCGTTCCTCCGTTTCCGCCCGGCTGCCGTAAAGGAACGCGCCTTCGCGCGCGACCCAAGCCCAGTAGGCTTCGACATTTCCCGTCTTCGGCGGCTCGTATGTCTTGAGTGTTGCTCCCGTATGCGCGTCAAGGCGCAGGCAACGGCGCGCGCTGCACACGACGAACAGGCTGCTTTCGTCCGCGGCCAGATTGGACGTATTGAGCGGCAAGTGCTCGCGCGTCGCGCCCTCCAGCTCACGCTCCCAGCAGCAGACACCGTTGTAAACGTCGTAAGCCATGACCAAGTCATAGCCGAGAGTGAACAGGATGCCGTTGACCACCAGCGGCATGGGCGGCGAGGCGTGCCGCTCGATGCGCTGGCGCGGGCCGGGCCTGCCGTACCACAGCACGCCGAAGGGGCCGCGGACCCGCGAGTCCTCGCTACAGTAGGTGTTCGCGGGCGTGGCGTAGTTGTGCGTCCAGTCCTGGGTGCCAGGAACCCGGCCGCGTTTCAGCACCAGCCTATGGCCCTTCTTCCTGCTTTCCGCGCCCCAACTCTCAGGCAGGGGCTGCGCCTCCATGCTCTCCGACAGGAATGCAACGCCGCCACAAGGTTTGGTGACGCGGACTATTTCTTCATCCGAAATGGTTGCTAGATCACCGACTAGACGAGGGCAGTCCAAGACCACGTTGAACAGGTAAGGCGCGAAGGGGAGTTGCTTCATCGCCGGGTCCAACTGCGTGACGACCACCCGGCCGCCGTACAAACGCGCGCGGGCGAGCCACTGGCGTGCTGAAGTGACCTCTGCCTCCTCCTTGAGCAGACAGTACACGGTCAGTTCCGAGGCGCGCGCAAGCTCCTCAGCCAACTCGTCCGCCCCGTGCCCCAGAATCAGGCAATAGCCGCGAGTCACCGCCGCCTCTTTGAGAACGTCGCGCGCCACGTCCGCCCAATGGCTGGCGTTCTTCGCCAGCCCGCGTTCCGAGCCGCGACCGTCAGAGAGCGGAACCGCTTGCTCACGCGCGCGGCTCGGATCCGCCGGCGCATAGCACCGCACCGTTCCGTCAATCGTGCTGACGAACAACCGTCCGTGGGCCGCAACCAGGCCGCGCACGCGGCTGCCGGTTTCGCAGGACCAGAGCTTGGCCCCGGTGCTCGCGTCGAACGCGCTGACCGCCCCCTCGCCGCCGGCGTAGAGCACGTTGCCGGACAGGATGAGCGCCTCCGTGGCGTTGGCGCAGGGGGTCATCCAGGCGCACTTCTTCTTCATCTTCTCGAAGATGGCCTCGGCTGCCGCGGGCCACTTGTCCCACTGCGCCTGTCCCCACTTGAGCGGGCCGTTCGCCAGGTAGCGAGCGCGAAAATACTCGGCGCCATGCTCTTTCACCGCCTGCGCATATTCTTCCATGCAATCCAGCCGCGCGGGGACGCCGAGTTTCTTGTAAGTTTCCTCGAACTCCTTGCACTCGGCCGCGGCCATCTCGGGCAGCTTCGCCGGCTCCACGGCCAGCACGTGGTCGTCGGTGCTGAGAAATGCCAGGTTGGCATTGAAGACCGCCTGCCGCGCATTGAACCAGTTGAAGAGCAGGCCGCCCTTGTGGGGCCGCCCGTACGAATCCTTGAAGGCCTGGTCCGGGTCGTAGGCCAGGATGCAGCCGGAACCATAGACGATGTTGCGCCCGTTCCAGATTCGCGCATCCGAGCCGCCGTTGTAGAAGCTGTATTCATGCGCCTCCTTCACCTGCGGAAACGGCGTAGCGAAGTCCATGCGTGAGCCGTCGCTTTTGCTCCAGCGCGCCGGCGCCGTGCGCGAAGTGGTGAACAACGAGTCGTCACGCGCGAGCATCAGGCCCTGAGGCACGTGCTCATCGCCGGAGTCCGCATCCACTTGCCGCCGCCAGACCAGCGACCCGTCTTCGGCCTTGACCGCGTAGAGGAAGATGTGATACGACGGAAAGAGCCCGGCGCTGAAGTAAGCGACGCCGTCCTCGACGATGCCGCCCGCGCGGATCGGCCAGAGCGATGAGAAGCGCCCGTAACCGAGCATCAGCTCCCCCGTCAGCGCGGCCTTGACCTGCCAGAGCAATTTCCCCGTCGCCGCGTCCAGGCAGCGGAAGACGCCGTCATCGGCCCCGAAGAAGAGCTTCCCTTTCCAGAAGACGGGCGCCAGGCGCGGCGCGGCGTCCGCGAAGTGCGTCCAGCGTACTGCGCCGGTGGCCGCATCCAGGGCGTAGAGGCAATTCTCGGCCGATGAGCAGAAATAAACGGCGTCGCCGGCCGCAATGACGCGGAAGGCATCGTCGTGACTGACGTCCGGCTTGTTCTTCCGTGCGCCGTAGCCGTTGGGCAGAAGGTCCCAGCCCGGCGCCGGCGGGAACGGCGCGCGCAATTCCCAACGGACCGCCAGCGGCGGCCGCACTTCCTCGGTGGTGACGCCGCTGCGCTGGTTGTCGTGCATGCCTGTCGGCCAGTCCTCAGCCCAGCCCGGCAAGGGCAAGACGAGGAGCGTAGTGAGCGCCAGGGGCAGCGCGAACAGTTTCGGAAGCCGCATCGCAGGAGATTGTAAGCCGCGGGCCAATAAGTCAACAGATCAATAAGCCAGCAAGCCAACAAACCGACAAGTCAACAGGCCAACAAACCAATGCATCGCTGACCCGCTGGCTTGCTGACCTGTTGTTCTGTTGACCTGTTGTCTTTGGGGCAGTACGTTCACGCTTGCGCGCCTGGAAGTCCCGCGGAGTGGAGCCCGGTTCCGATGCAGAGCAACCGAATCGGTTACGCATTCATCAGCCCCTGGCTGGCCGGCTTCTGCATCTTCACCATTTTCCCCTTCGTCGCCAGCATCTACCTCTCGTTCTGCCGTTACGACATCATCTCACCGCCCGTGTGGGTGGGGTTTGCCAATTACGACGAACTGTTCAGGAACGACCCGCGCTTCTGGAAGGCGCTCTGGAACACCATCTACTACGCGCTGGCCGCCGTCCCGCTGGGCATTGTCACGGCCTTTGCGCTGGCGCTCTTTCTGAACCTGGAAGTGCGCGGCATGAGTGTCTATCGCACGGTGTTCTTCCTGCCGTCCATCGTTCCGGCGGTGGCCAGCACCATGATCTTCATGTGGATCCTGAACCCGCAGATTGGCCTCATCAACAGCCTCCTGCGCAAGGTGGGCATCGAAGGGCCCGCCTGGCTGAACGACTCGCACTGGGCCATGCACAGCCTGATTCTGATGTCGCTTTGGGGCGTGGGCGGGGCCGTGATCACCTACCTGGCGGGCCTGAAAGACATCCCTGTTTCCCTGTACGAGGCCGCCGTCGTGGACGGCGCCGGCCCCTGGGCGCGCACGCGCCACGTCACCATCCCCATGATGACGCCGGTGATCTTCTTCAATCTCATCATGGGCATCATCGGGGCTTTCCAGACCTTCACGCAAGCCTTCATCATGACCAATGGCGGACCCGAAGACAGCACGCTCTTCTACGCCCTGTACCTCTTCTACCGGGCCTGGCGGTACCTGGACATGGGCTATGCGAGCGCCATGGCCTGGGTGCTCTTCCTGCTGGTGACCGTGGTGACCGCGCTCGTCTTTCGCACGCATCGAAAGTGGGTGCACTATGGCGGATAGGCGGTATACGGCGTTGCGGCGCGCGGCCATAGTGCTGCTGAACCTGTTGCTGGTGGGCACCTTTATCCTGATCTTCGCCCTGCCCAGCCCGGCCCAGCGCGCCTACCCGAAGCGCATCCCGGTGCGCTTCTGGCACATGTGGAGCGGCGAATGGAAAGACGTCGTGGACCGGATTGTCCAGCGCTTCAACGACAGCCAGGAGAAGTATGAGGTCGTGGCGCTCTCGGTCCCCGGCGGCAGCGCGGACTACAAGTTCCTGCTCTCCGTTGCCGGCGGCGATCCGCCGGACTGCATGGCCCAGTGGAACCAGGTGATCCCCGCCTGGGCCGACGAGCAGATGCTGGTGCCGCTCGATTCGCTGATGACGCCCCAGGAATGGCAGGACTTCCAGGCCACGGCGTACCCCGTGGCGCTGAAGATCGGCTGCTACAAGGGCCGCCTGTACGGCGTGACCACGGGCATCAACATCTGGGCCTGCTACTACCGGCCCGACCATCTGCGCGCCGCCGGCCTCGACCCCGACAAGTTCCCCACGGACCTGGATGAGCTCTGGGAGTGGGGGCAGCAGCTCACGCGCACCGACGAAAGCGGCGCCATCACGCGCATGGGTTTTCTCCCCGGCTGGTACAGCCAGTACCTCCCTGTCTTCGGCGGCAGTCTCTACGATGCGCAGTCGGGCCAGGTCACCATCAACACGCCCGCCAACCTGCGCGCGCTGGCGTGGCTGGCCGGCAAGCAGAAGGAACTGGGCTACGAGAAGGTCGTGCGCTTCCAGTCCATGCTGAACACGGGGGGCTTCGCGACGCAGTGGCCGTTCATCAGCGGCCAGTACTCGATCGCCCTGGAAGGCCAGTGGCGCGTGGAGCAGCTTGCGAAGTTCGCGCCCGACCTCGAATACCGCACCGCGCCAATTCCGCCGCCCAAGGGCGGCAAGGCGCACGCCGGCTGGTCCAACGGCAACTTCATGATCATCCCCAAGGGCGCGCGCCAGACGCAGGGGGCGTGGGAGTTCATCAAGTTCTGGTCCGGGGTGGACAAGCCGGAGCGCGCCGCGGAGTTCTACACGTGGGGCGGCTGGCTGCCGCTCTCCTCCAAGATTGCGCAGGCGCCGGTCTACCAGGACTACCTCAGGAAGTACCCGCAGTTCCAGACGTTCCTGGACGTGCTGCCCAGTGAGAACATCGAAGTTTCGCCGCCGGTGCCGTTCCAGGTGTTTCTCGCGGACATGACCGGACGGGCGGACGACTTTGCGATGCGCGGCACCAAGACACCCCAACAGGCCCTCGAAGACCTGGAGCGGGAAGTGGCGCAGGAGATTGCCAAGCGCAAGAGGTTCGGATTGTGAACGAGAATTACCTGTTCCGCCTTTCACCGCGCCAGCGGCTGATGACCCACGCGGTCCTCCTGGTCCTGGCGGTCCCTTACATCCTGCCGCTGATCTGGATGCTGTCCACGTCGCTCAAGAGCGACCTGCAAATCTTCCCGCGCGAAGGCAGCAGCCTCTCCCCGGTTTCGCTGGCGAACCTCATCCCGCGCCCGGTCCAATGGCGCAATTACCCGGACGCGCTCAAGACCGTCCCGTTCTCGCTGTACCTGCAGAACACGCTGCTGCTCTGCCTGCTGAACGTCGCCGGGGCGGTGGCCTCCAGCGCCATCGTCGCCTATGGCTTTGCGCGCATCCGCTTCAGGGGCCGCGAGCCGCTCTTCCTGCTGTTGCTGGCCACTATGGCCTTGCCCGGCCAGGTGACCATGATCCCGACCTTTGCGCTCTTCACTAAGCTGGGCTGGTATGGGACGTTCCTGCCGCTGATCGTGCCGGCGTTCTTCGGCAATGCGTTCTTCATCTTCCTGATGCGGCAGTTCTTCATGACGCTGCCGGAGGAACTGGCTGAAGCGGCGCGCATCGAAGGCGCGGGCGAGTGGGACATTTTCTGGCGGATTGTGCTGCCGCTCTCCAAGCCCGTCCTGGCGACGTGCGCGCTGTTCCAGTTCCTCGGTTCGTGGAACGACTTTTTCGGCCCCTTGCTGTACCTGAACGACCCTTCGCGCTACACGCTGGCTTATGGGTTGCAGCAGTTCCTGTCGAGCTACGGCGGCAAGTACGCACAGCTCATGGCCGCCACGACGCTCTTCACCTTGCCCGTTATCCTGCTCTTCTTCCTGGCGCAGAAAACGTTTATCCAGGGCATCGCCACGACGGGCAGCAAGGGCTAACCCGCACTTCTCACCACTCATTCAACGCAGAGGACGCAGAGTGCGCAGAGAAAAGAACATTGGAAACAACAGTAAATCCTTTCGTACGAACCCCTCTGCGTTCCTCTGTGTCCTC
>JBEKKG010000316.1:0-7967 GCA_050010835.1 Planctomycetota bacterium | reverse complement strand
GGCGCCTTGGCGCCGCTTTCCCCTCTCCCCTGTGGGGAGAGGGGTCAGGGGTGAGGGGGCCGTCAGCCTGCAACCCCAGCACGGGCTGCAAGCGCCTGCGTGCCACGGCCAGCGGATCGGCGGGCACGGCAATCGGGACCAGACTGAGCAGATCGCTGGCGCGCGAGCGCCCTGAGGCCAGGTTGTCTTCCACCGCGTCCTTCAGGGACTCCGCGAGATCGCTTGGCATTGCGGGCGATGACTGCGGCTCTTCCCACAGTTCAGGCCATTTGATTACCTGGTCATAAGGCAGGAACTCTATGCGGCTTGCGAACAGGTAATCTTCCGCCAGGCAACGCAGGTATGCGGCGGCGTTCGCGGATTGCCAGGCCGGGCAAACCCACTCGCTGATCCCATTTTTGTAAAGCACCATGATCTTTGAGCCGGCCTCGCCAAGAAGAGCGGACGAACCCTGGAGCTGCGCCTTGCAGGCGCGCAGCGCCAGGTAGAACAACAATGGTTCGAACACGTGTTTGGGCGGTGTCTTGTCCCGAGGCTTGGCTGCACTGCCCGCCACCGCGTAAATCTCGCACCAGCCATTCTCCAGCTCCCGAAGCAACAGGCAGTTGCTGTGTATTTCGAGTTGCTGGCCATTCTGCGCTGCAAGTAGCAGCGGCCCCAGAATCTCAGGGTTGGCAGGCAGTTGCGCAGCCTGCCGCCAGCCAAGTCTTCCGATTGCCAGGTACACAGCCCGTCCATGCTGCCCCAGGATCGTCTCCAGTGTCTTCGAGTCCAGAAGCCCGGCGATTTCGTCGGTGTACCTGCGTTTGTCCAGCAGCCTGAACGGCGTTGCGGGCGTGAATCCGCGCCGCGAGGCATGAGCATAGAAACGTTCGAGAAACTCAAGCGTGCCTGGGAGCGCCGGCGTCCCGCCGGCCGCAGGGTCCAACGGGGGCCGGCGGGACGCCGGCGCTCCCAGGGTTGCGTCCTCGCCTGCCCCCGTGGGCGTGCCAGGGCCCTCAACCAGCAGATTCAGAAAGTTCTGCTGCGCCGCCGTGTACAGTTTGTAATCCCACGGGAACTCAGTGCCGGTGGGTTCGTCTTCGGCCCAGGCGCGGTCGTCTTCCTCTTCGCGTTGCAGCCCCAGGCGGTGCCTCAGGATGGCTTCGACAGGATCAAAGAGGAAATCCGCCAACTCCTTGAGTCTGATCGGCCTGTTCCCCCCTCCCCTTGCGGGAGGGGGTAGGGGGAGGGCCTCGTTCCCCTCTCCCCCGTGGGGAGAGGGCAGGGTGAGGGGCGCCATCAGCTTCCGCCTCAACGTTTCCGGCGGGCTGGCCAGAAAACGGTCGTGCCGGAAACACGGGCGGCACAGCAAGTCCGTGAACTCCGGCTGCGCAGCCGCCAGATACCGGCGGCTGCTGCCTTTGAGCGGGATCTCCGCTTTCTGGAACGGCGTGAAATCGCCCGCCGGCTGCTGGGCCGGGTCTGCGAGGACTTCGTTCTCGATATACGTACACAGTTCATTCACGATCGCGCACGGCTGGAACTCCTCGTCCTTCTGCAAGTCGCGCGCAACGTAAGTAATGGAGACCTGCGCGCCGGCCGCGAGCAGCGCCTCGCGCATGGCCTGGCGGCCGGCGTCCCTGGATGTCAGGTCCGCCTTGCTGCTGAGGGCGTTCTGGCGCACGTCGAGCGCCGAGTGTGCATCCTCGCTCGGGAACTTGCCCGCCCCCATCCCCAGAATGTATACGTGCTTGAAGGGCACGATGTGGCCGGCCTGCAGCGCGGCGACGGTCACGCCGTCCAGCAGCAGATGGCCTCTGTGGGTGGGCATTGAAATCAAACTGCCCTGCACCATCTCGCGCAGCAACGCAAAGCCGAATTTTGGCGCTTCCGCGCCGGCGTGAAGCTGGCTGTCCAGTGCGCTCAAATCCTCAAGTGCATTGATCAGCGCCGCCCGCACGGCCTCTTCTTCACGACGGTCCGAGGGGACCTCCAGAAAACGTTCGAGCTGCCGCAGCAACAATCCCTGCCACTCCTGGCAGGTACGCGAGCCGTGGCGCAATTCCCGCGCGCTCCGGATCAACTCGGCAACCAGGACGCAGAACTTCCCGACCTGTTCCGCCGACTGGCTCTCCATGTCGGCGTACGGGACCAGGTCCTTGAATGTGTCCTTTTCGTCCAGCGCATCCCTGGGCGGCAGCATAATGCGCCCCAGACGCAGCCGGCGCAACCCGTGCTGCCACGTGAATACGTCGCCCTCCCCGTGGCACAGGCTGTCAGCCTGTGCCACATCTCGATAAATGTTGAGTTCGGCGGCCCACTCAAGCCATACTTCCACGTCCGCCCGCTCCAGCCCTTGGCGGGCCATGAAACAAGGATTCTGGATGAGTTGAAACAACTCCCTGCGGGTAAAGCCTTCGTCGCCCAGCGCCAGCAGCGCCCCAACTGCCTGGGCGTAGACGCTCTCATCGGCGGCATTGGTGTCCTGCAGGTTGCAGGTCAGCAGCGGGCGCTCCCCTGTGACGCCGCCCAAGGCCCCGGCCGAGTCCGCGACGCGGCCGAAGACGGACTCGATCACGGGCTTGTACAATCCCATATCCGGGACCAGAATGACGAAGTCCGTCAGCGACAGCGTAGCATGGGCATCTTGCCCATGCTCATGGGAGAGTGAGGAAAGGGCCGGCGAGACGCCGGCGGTACGTAAATCCTGCCCATGCGCCTTATTCGCCGCCAGCATCTTCTGTACAATGTTGCTATAGACCGTCTCGATCTCACGCCGGATGCTCGGACATGCGCCTATCTGAATTGAAGCATCCTGTCTTCTGTTCTCGCGCGCGAACTCCTGCCCCTGCAAGTGCGCCTGCACACAACTCAAGACCCCGTGCGCCGGAACTGCACCTTCCTTGGCGTCTTCGCCTTTCTGCGCAAGCTCCAGTTCGGAGAGCAGCGCCTGCCTGGTGCGCTCTGCCTGTCCCCACTGGGCCAGCGGGCCGCTGCTGGCGGCGCCGGTTGCCAGGTCATAGATGCGCAGATCGAGCAGCTTGCCCAGTTCCCGGAATATCTGGACGAGGAACCGCGACGGCTGCGGCAGCGTGAAAACATGCACTTCCGGCCATCCCGGCGCAGTGCGCTGCCTGCCTGTTTCCTGGAAGACCGCCCAAAAATACTGCGGCAAGCTCAGGTACTTCGGACTCATCTTTGAGCACGTTCCGTTCAGGCCAAACAGTTGAACATACAGGCTCTGTTCCGCCTCCAGCATCGGTTCGGGATGCCGGGCCGGCTGCAATGGGCTGCTCGCCCACTCGCGTATCACGTCAGGCCGATGATATTCGTACTCCAGAAACAAGCGCGCCAGGCCGTCCGCCAATTGCCACAACCGCTTGGCCTGCCCTGTATCTTTCTGCTCGGGACCACCCCGCTCGAATCTCAGATAGTTGAGCAGCGGCGCCAGGACGCCCGGCGTGCCGGTTGCGAGCGCACGAGACAACTCCTGAACAATCATCCACTGCCGGTGTTCGCGTTTCAGCCGCCGGACAGGTTCCGCGCCGCCGTGGGCTGCCGGATCAATGCCGGCCAGAATTTCCCACAAGCCTGAGTCGAGGTACCGGAAATCGAGGTTTATGGCGATTCGTTCGCCCGCGCGTGCTCCGTGTTGGGACAGGCGGTAGGTCAGCCACGTCCTTACCGTGACGTTGGGGACCAGCACCAGCGGCGCGCTGAAGGGGTCCTGCCGCCTGAGCACCCGCGCGGCCAATTGGTCTGCCAACTCCGGCAGGTTCTCACGGCAGACGCGCATAATGCGGTTATCTTTGTTCGTCTGTGGCTGCATGAAGCTGCTTTCGTTTCAAGACCGCTGTCCCGCCCTGCCGCCACGGGACCTCCCAGCGCTCGGTTTGCCCTGGGAGGAACGTCTCGGCAAAATCAGCCGCGGCGCCGTCCTCGGGCAAACTGTCAACTATGAACCAGTTGGCAGCACTGAGAGCCTGCTGTGCTTTGCGTGCGTCGTTCCCCTTGGGCACGCCCACGCCGCGGAGGCCCGACCAGAACCAGACCAGCGGCATCTTGGCACTCAGCACCACCTCATCCGGCGCGGCGTGCTGCTTCAGCCACAGCGCCGCCGCGTAGAATTCCTGCCACCCCGCGTCCGCGGGCACTGGCCCGCGCTGCCGTTCGCGGATCACGTTCTCGCACACACAGCGCGTCGCGCCCAGGAGCAACACGGTCGCCATCACGACCGCCGCCAACCTGCGGGCAGTGGGAGCGCCGGCGTCCCGCCGGCCTTCGTCTTCGCGCTCTGCCAGACCACCAAGGGCCGGCGAGACGCCGGCGCTCCCAGGCTCGCCCCCGGTACGCAGGCTCGCCCACGCCAGCACGCCGGCCAGGATGACCGCGCCTGTGATATACTCGACGAATGTAATCGTCACCACCTCTTCCGCGCCCGCCAACATGCGCGTGCCGCAAATGCTGGCGGCCGGCGCGAGCGCCAGCACAAACGCCACGGCAAAGCTGCAGGCCTTGCCGGCGCTGCCCGCCCAGGCAAGGATTTTTTCACCTCCGACCCAGAGCAGGCACAGGAACAAGGGCAGCGTGGGCAGATAGAAGCGCGGTTCCAGAAACGGCCAGAAGAGCAAGCCGGCCTGATACACCAGCCAGATCACAGGGATGAGGAACTTCCGGCGGCGCAACAATTCTATCAGCCCTACTGCGCAAACCAGGCAGCCCAGCGCAGCGACAATGTAGGCCTCCTTCGATCCGAAGCCCTCGTAGATCGCCACCTCTGCCGGAAGGAACACAGCGTAGTACTTGGCCGAGTGTTTCAGCCGCTTCGCCAAGCCGCCGCTTGCCTCCGCCGCGGCCGGGAGTTTTCTCCCCAAATGCTGCGCCGACAGGTAACTTTGTTGGTCGTGTTGCATGTAATACAACATGGCCAGGGTCAACACGCAAAGCCCCGCGGCGCACCAGCCGGTCCGCCTGGAGCCGGCCTCCCGCCGCGCTGACCAGGCGCGCACCAGCATGTAAGCGGTGCAAGCCCCGGCCACAATCACACCGGCGGCACGCAGGAACTGGCACAAAACCAGGACCGCGCCCAGCAAGATGGGTTGCCACCACCGCGCCTTGGGGCTGCCCGCGCGTGCAGCCAGCCCGATGGCCGCCAGCACTGCGGCTGTGAACGGCACATCCGACAGGATATCGTGGGTGTAGAGCGTCAGCGAAGGCGCGAGTGCGAACCAGAGAGTGATGAGGGACGAGGGATTAGGGGCGAGGGGCGAGGGATTAGGGGCGAGAGGTGAGGGGCGAGGGGCGAGGGGCGAGGGGGGTTCGCCCTCCTCCAACCCGCAACGCAAAGCCCACCAGGCGGCTAAGACCGCCGCGATGGCGCAGAGCACCAGCACTGCTTTCATGGCCGCGAGGTTGCGCCCGCACAGCCGCTCCACCCCGGCGAGGAGCATGGGGAAGAGCGGGGGTTTGAGCGTTGCCGGCGGGGTGCCGGCTTCGTAGAGCCTCCGCCGCTGCCCCGTCTCCAGCCAGCTTTCGGCCTCGGCGATATAACCCGCGTTGTCCCCGCCGCCGGGCAAGTAGGAGTTGATGCCGGCGCAGCCGATCACGGCCACTGCCAGTACTGCACCCGAAAGGATTGCCGCAGATAAGGGCGAGGGGTGTGTCATGAATCGTCCCTCATCCCTCGCCCCTAACCCCTCGCCCCTTACCCCTAGTCCCTCGCCCCTAATCACTGTCCTTCGCCGCCCACTGGATGCAGCGCAGGGACATGCGCAGGGTCTCCGGCTGGTCGAAGGACTGCGCGTTGTGGCCGAGCGAACAATAGGCGACGCGGCCGGCGCCCCAGGACCTGATCCATGTCACAGGCATCTGGAATTCGCCGTTGGGCACGTGCGGGCCTTCAGCCATAGGGAACTTCGTCGTCGCCAGCACTTTGTTGGAAGGGTCAACGTGCATGTAATACTGCTCGGACGTGACCTCGAAATCCTTGATGTCCTTCGTGATCCAGTGCCGGCCCTTGATGTGGACTTTGTAGGTGAGCTGGCCGCCGGGGTGCGCCACGAACTGGCCGCCCGTCATGAACTGCCAGTCGGTATTCTCACGGAAGGCGTCGCACATGCCGCCGTGACAGCCGCCCAACCCCACGCCGCCCTGCACCGCCGCGCACACGTTCTTGCACTGTTCTCCGCCGATCTTGCCCATCGTCCAACAGGGCACGATTACGCTGAGTGGCTTCAGTTTCTCAACGTCGTTGAACGCATCCAGGGTATTGGAAACCTCCACTTCAAAACCCTGCTCCTTGAGCCCCTTGGCCAGAACGGCGGCCACCTGTTCCGGCTGATGTCCATCCCAGCCGCCCCAAACAACCAATGCTCTCTTGCTCATGATCTCTCCCATGAAAAGAACCCGCTGAAAGCTGACGCCATACCACTGTAAGTTTGTCCTGGTTCATTGCCAATCCAAAATTTGGGAAGAAGAGGAAGAATGTGAAGAATGGGCTTGTGCCACGGATGTGGCCGGGCTGGTTGTTTAGCCCGGCCTCATCCGTGCTCCCCGCGGCTGGCACGGATGAGGCCGCGCCAAACAGCCGGCGCGGCCACATCCGTGGCACAAGTCCGGTCGTGCACCCCGATCCACGCTTCTGCGCTTTCCTGTGTGCCGCGGCTCCGTATTATAAGTACCCTTGTGACTGAAACGCAGGCTGAGAAGTTCGCGCGGGCGGCCAAGGAACGGGAACAGGTGGCAACTCCCGGCCGGGGCCGGCGCTACTACCTGAAGCGTGCCGTGATCGAGATTCTTGCCGGTTACCTGGTCTTGTGCCTGATCCTCTTCATTTTCCAGAGGAAGTTCATCTATCTGCCCAGCCGGGAGAGCGACCTGAGCCCGCAGAAGTTCGGATTCGCCAAGCAGCAGGCTGAGGCGCTGGAGAGCACGGCTGAGGACGGCGTTACGATCCGCGGCTGGCATGTCAACAGTGGCCGCGGCGGGCCGGAACTGGCCAAGGCCCCACTGGTGGACCTCTTCTTCTGCGGCAACGCCGGGAACCGCAGTGACAGGAGCGACACGTTCCACCGGCTGACCAGCTTGGGCCCGCATGTGGCCTGCTTCGACTACCGCGGCTATGGCGACAGCGACGGCGCGCCCGGCGAAGAGGGCCTGGCGCGGGATGCCCGCGCCGCCTGGGACTGCCTCGAAAAGAAGGGCGTCAAACCTGAGCACATCGTAGTCCACGGCGAATCCCTTGGCGCGGCGGTCGCACTGCGCCTGGCCGCCGAGAAGTGCGCCGCCGGCACGCCGCCGGCCGGGCTGGTCCTCGAGGCCCCTTTCACCAGCATGAAGGATGTCGCCGCTAAACACTATTGGTACGTGCCGGCGCGGCTGCTCCTGCGCGACACCTTCCCGTCCCTGGAGCGCATTCCGCAAGTCACCTGCCCCATTCTGATACTGCACGGCCGGCGCGATGACGTCGTGCCGTTCGGCTTCGGGCAGGAGTTGTTTTCGGCCGCGCCGCCGCAGTCCGGCTCCGGCGTGGCCAAGCAATTTGTCGAGTTGCCGGATTGCGGGCATAACGACATTGGCCTGGTAGACAGGCCGCAGTACCGCGAGGCCCTCGGCGGCTTTTACACCGCTCTTTGCCCGGAGCTGGCGCCAAAGAAGAGCGACGGAGCCGTGCCGCGCAAACCGCTCGCAAGAAAGCCGCGGCCGCACGGGATGCCGTAGTTTTGGAGTGCGGCGGCCTTTTCAACACAGAGGGCACAGAGGGCACAGAGGAAAAGAAATTGGAAAGAACAGTAAATCCTTTCTTTCTAATCTCCTCTGTGCCCTCTGCGTCCTCTGTGTTGAGTGAGTGGTGAGAAATGGGGGTAAAAGGGGACGCCATGAAGCTCGGATTCGTCAGCGCCATTCTGCCGGAACTGGAACTGCGGGAAGTGCTGGAGTTTGCCGCAGGCGAAGGCTTCGAGTGTGTCGAGCTGATGTGCTGGCCG
>JBEKKG010000315.1:0-7969 GCA_050010835.1 Planctomycetota bacterium | reverse complement strand
CTCCGCTCCGCTCAGAGGCGCCAATCCCGACATGAAGTAGGGAACCCGCGCACGCCAGTTTTCCAGCCAGCGCGCCTGCCGTTGTGCGGCGCTCAACGGATTCTTGTACCAGAGGAAGTGGTCCACGGCTGCCCAAACCGGCGAGGTGGCATAAGGCCGGCACTCGCATTCCTCCAAGAGTTTCACCACTTCCGGGAACGACCAGAGCCACTGCGGGGCGTAGTACGGATTGACCAGCGTGTCCTTCCACCAGGTCTCGAACGTGCGCGAAGCCTTCAGACGCGCAAAATCCTCCCCGAGCAGCCGCCGCGCCACAGCCAGACTCGCCTCGCTATGGGCCTCCCCGGTGCCTTCCAGTTCGTAGAGCCGGAAGAGCATCAGGCGGCGCAGACACTCGAGCAACCCGCCACAACGGTCGTTGTACGAGACAATGCCAAAGCCGCCGGGACAGAGCAGCCCGGCGATCTTCTTCAGCATCTTGTCGCGCTCCGGCAGCGTGTACAGGAAGCCTTCCGCAATCGCGACCTGAAACCGCTCCTCCGTCTGAAACGCCTCCAGGCTCAGGTTGTGCAGGGCGCTGATGCGCTCGCCCGCCTCGAACTTCGCGAACAGTTCCCGCAGCCGCGGCAAGACCTGTTCGTTGGCTTCCACCAGTGTCAAGTCCGCGCCGTAAACAGCCAGCACCAGAGCGTTCTCGCCGGAATTGGGGCCAAACTCGATGACCGAGCGGCCTGCCAGCAAAGAGAGCGGGAGCTTGAGGTGATTCTCGTAGAGATTGCGCCGCTTGGCGAGGTGCTCCTGCCATACAGGCGCATCCTCGACTTTAATCAAGACCGGGTTGAAGCGGTTCTGCCTGTAGTACTCCACTAACGACTCCGCGCGCTCAGCCATTGTCATGCTTCCTCTTCCCAGCCGGGTGTGACCACGTATGCCACCGCCGGATATTGGCCTTGCAGCCGCTGCTGAAGTTTCCGCGCCAGGTGCGGCGCAAAAGCGAGATACACCGTCGCGCCCGCCGGCACGCCCGCCGGGTTAATCACCGGCAAGCCCAGGTGTTGTTTTCCCAGGCGTTGGGGATCCTCGTCTACAAAGCCGCACACGCCCGGCCCCAACATGGACGCCAGCCAACTTCCCGCGATAGCTGTGCCGAAAATGTAGAATGCACCGGAGGCCAGACCAGCCCGGGCCTGCTCCAACACCTGCGCCAGCCAGGCCAGCCGGCCCGCGGCGCTCGCGTACGATTCGTTCCCTGTGGCACAGGCTGTCAGCCTGTGCGGTGCGCTCGTCGCGCCGGCAGGTTCGCAGGCTGGACAGCCTGCGCCACGCGCCACCACGCCAATCTCCTTGGGGATCCAATCGTCGCCATGCGCAACCACCTCGAACCCCGCACATTCCACGAGGGCTGCCAGTGTCCGCGGCGAGAAATGGGAACAGTGGTCCACGACAGCCAGATCGAAGGGGTTCTCCAGATAGTTGGAAGTGTGGATGAGCAGCTTGCCGCCGGGCTTCAGTTTCTGCCGCAGTTGCCGCACCACCGCCAGCGGCTCGAAGAGGTGTTCGATCACATAGGTCAGCGAGATCAGGTCAAAGGCGCGCCCCACCTGCTCAACGGACCCCGAGTAGAATTCCCGGACCCCCGGCACATTCTCGACAGCCGCCCGGAACCGGTCATGCACGTCAAACCCGGCCAGTTGCCAGCGCGGGCGCAGCGAGTTGACCGTGCGCAGCAGCGAACCGTTGCCGCAGCCGACATCCAGCATCCAGCCGTCTTCGGGCAGGCTCACCTCCCGCAGGACCTTCTCCAGCAGGCGCCGGGTGCGCGGCGCCGGCTGCCCGCCCTCGAAAACCACCTGCTCATTGCCCCCGGACAGCACGTACATCTCGTACTCGCTGTAGATTCGTTCCACATCGGCGCGCCACTGGGCGTCTTGAATTTTCTGGAGGTGTCCGCAGGCGCTGCAATGAGCAAAGATCCCGCAACGCGGCCAGGGCTTGACGTCCGAGGTGATGCCGCAGCGCAGTGCGGCCGAAGGAACGGTCTTCAGTGCGCCCGACCCGCAGGCGATACAATGTGCGGCGCATTCGCTTACGGCTGTCATGTCCTGCGGCTCCATGTTGCGCATTTTGCCAAATTGCGCAACATCACGGTTCTACCAATTCAGCACATCCAAGACCTCGCCGATCTCCGGCGGCTTGAGGCCGCAGGTTGCCTCCAGCCGGCTCATGTCCAGTGTAGTGTACTGAGGCCGCAGTTCCAACGCCAGCCCCGCGCTGGCCGCGGGCACAGGCTGGACGAGTCCCCGCCCGGCTCCCAGCCGCGCCGCCAGCAACTCCGCGACCTGAGCATAAGTAACGTCGCGCGCCCCGGAAACCTGGCTGAGGCCCGGCAAACGCCGCGTGCCGACCTGGTACAAGGCCTCGGCGGCCAGGCTGGCCGGCACCGGGGCCACCGGCAAATCCTCAAGAGGATGGATGGTTTTTCCGGCGCGGAGTTCTGCGACCCAGTTGTCAATGAGGCCCACGCGCCGTCCCCAAACCTTGGTGAAGCGGACGACTGCGGCTTGCCCGCCCAGAGGCAAGAGCTGTTGCTCGACCGCGACTTTCTGCCGCCCGTAGACCGTTTGCGGAGAGACCGGATCGGACGTCTTGCGGAAAGGCTGCGAGCCGTCGAAGACCTGGCTGCTCGATGGGAACACGACGAACGTGCCGTCCGCGGCCAGACCGCGGGCCAGCGCCAGAGTGTGCTGCACGTTCACGAGCGCGGTGGTTTCGGGCGAGGCCCGGCATTGCGCCGTCGAGGTCACTGCGGCGCACAAGAAGGCCACGTCCACCCGCGTGGGCGGACGCCATGTGGAAACGTCTTGTGCGAGGTCCAGGAGGAGCCAGCCTGCGCCGGCCGTTTCCGGGAACAGCGTGGTTCGCCAGATCTTCGCGGTGGCACGGAAACGTTCAGCCACTGCGCCCCCCAGCAGCCCGTCTCCACCCAGGACCAGCACAGCGCCCATTTCCAGACTGAACCGCCTTTCTCACAACTCATTCAACACAGAGGACGCAGAGGACGCAGAGGAGATTGGGAGTAAAGGAATTTTCCATTTGTTCTTCCTCTGTGTCCTCTGCGTCCTCTGTGTTGAGAAAAACCTACTCTTGCGCGCCGGCGAGCGGGTGGCAGCACAGAGCGAGCAAGTAGTGAGCCATTGGCTGAAACCCCGTATGGACCACCTCATCGTTCATCGAGAAGACGAAAACGTTGCCGAAGAACCCGGCCAGCAGCGCCCGCAAGCCGGCGCCGTCCTTGACGTTGACGTGTCCCGCCTTGCTCGGCGCGGAAGCGTAGGTCTGCGATTGCAGCGTGGGGGTGCCGATTATCACTGCCCCGCCGGGCGCCAGCGAAGCCACGATGTTGCGCAAGAAGTCTTCTTCACGTTCGGGGACGATGTGTTCGAGCACATCCAGAGAGTAGACGCCGTCGAAGGCGCCCGGGACGGCGCTGCACAGAATGTCATGCGCCTTGAAGACGATCGGCCAGCGCGGCGTCGTGTGCCGGCGCGCGTCTTCGATGAACACAGTGTCGAAGTCCACCGCGGTCAAAGCCCCGACTTCCTGCCTGACCACGCGCGCACCGAAGCCGTCCGCGCAACCGACCTCCAGGACGTTCTCCAGCCCGGAGAACATCTTCGCGACAAACTTGTAGCGGGCCAGAACGAAGAGCAACCGGCGCGGGTCGTCGTGCCAGATTTGATTGCTCATCAGGCCGAGCTGCGCGAAACCCTCGGCGTCGCGCAGTTCCACGCAATTCTGGTATTGTGGCTCCCGTGTCAAATCGGTCATGCCCGTTCTCCTATGTCCTCCGCTGGCCAGCAAGACTGTTGTGCAGACGCAGGTTACAACCAAGCAGCTCTTGGGGCAAGAAGACAACGTGGTGAAAGGGGGTTGACAAAGCCCCTGTCACCGATTCACACGCGTCAAGAAAGTTTCGTGTGCGTCCCTGGATCCTCAGACGTTAGTGTCGAGGAGAAATTCCGCGCTCATGCAGGTCCTCGCGTTTCCAAGTGACCTGGCCTACAACGGCCGTGGATCGCCCGCTGAGTTCGAGTAGGTCGCGGATAGCCTCACGCTGGTCTGCGCTCAACTCGTCCGCTGTCGAGGGCCGCAGCTTGCTGGCCAGGCTCGCCAGGAAGCCTGCCACCAGCCGGTCCAGCGTTGTGCGTTGTTGCGCAGCGACCGACTGAGCTGCCTCCAAATCCTTCTCGTCAACTGTTACCTTGAGCGTTGTCATATTCAAACTATAGCCCGCGCGGGTGCGCCTTGTAAAGCCACTTTTGGCGCGCGCGGTGATGCCGCCGCTTTCCCCCTCCCCTTGCGGGAGAGTGCAGGGTGGGGGCCGTATCAGCGCGGGGTAGCCCGCTGCAAGCGCAGCGCGGGGCGGGTGAGCGAAGCCAACAAGAAGCTGCTCGTTGCGCGTCCCCACGAGGAAAAACGCACCCTTGCATTGGAACGCCCAAGGCGGGGCTTCTTGTGCCTTCGGCACCCACCCCGTTGGGGTGGGCGACCCGCCAAAAGAAGTACGCTGGTTCCCCTCCACGGTCCCACGAGTGCGGTGTATGTGGGATTAACGGGAACCTGCTCTGCGCTCTGGCACGGCATGAACTATGCCGGGACCCGCGGGAAGGGCGACACGGCTCGGGGACGTCAGGGGTTCTGGTTTTGTTGCCGGCCACCCGCCGTGTACGCAGGGGCAGTGACGAACCTGATGGAGGGCAGATAAATAGATTCCTCACTGTCCCTGAGACCCCTGTCCCTGAGACCCCTCACTGTCCCTGAGACCCCGCGGCGTAGCGCAGAGACCAGGGGAGGATGCCGATGCTTTTCGGCTTTGGGGCCTTTTGCACGAGGCTGGCTTTCTTAATCCGCGTTTCGCTGACGCACGTCAGCCTCGAGATTTCCGTCACGGTTCACACTTGGATGACCCCGACCTAGTGGTCGGCACACGCTGGAACGAAATGCAGAAAGCAACATGGTGTATTCACCCGGCTTTTCGTTCATTCTTAGTGGCCCTAAGGGAAGACGAAAAGTCGCGCAAAGAGGTGAAACAGCGAAAGCTTCAGTAGAGATCGTGGCCAGAGCACTCGCTCTGCCGCAGGTTCAGCGCCCGCTTGTAAGCCTATTTGCACAATGAACTGCTCCCCACGCCCGTCAGGGGATTGATCCAGCACAAGCCCGCAAAGCGGATGAAATCCGTGTCTGCGGTGTGAAGCACAGCCTCATGCGCGATGGCGAGGGCTGCAATCTGCGCACAGCGATCCTCAGGTCGCAGCGTTGAGAAATGCCTGGTCAATCTTGGTGCGCTCATCACAACTGGACATCAATTCAGCATGCGGGCGTGGCCGGTCGTAGTAGTAGAGTTGAATAACGACGCCCGCGTCCCGCGCGATCTGGATGGCGGGTACGAAATCACTGTCCCCCGCGAAGAGCACCGCTCTCTGCAGTTGGTGTTCCAGGGCCAGTTTCAGAAGATCAACGGTGAGCAGAACGTCTACTTTTTTCTGTTCGTAACGCGCGGCCCCGCCTTCATCTATGTATTTCGCCAAGCGGCCCAAGCGGACCTGGAATCGGGGCTCCATCTCCAGTGCCCTCTTGAAACGGTCGAAATTAGCTTGGCGCAGTTTCTCTTCGGCCTTCGGTGGTTCGCTGACATAAGGCGCACAATCGTAGTAATAAGTCCGCAGCCGCTCATCACCATGCGCGAGATTCTCGGACAGCTTGAGATACGACAGCTTGGGGCGGCCAAACTCCGCGAGCACTTTCTTGAGATTCAGGGACGTTCACGAAACTATTCCCAGTCAGCCCATCACGCTGTCAATCTCAAGGTCATCTGCCAGCTTGTTGAAACCCGCGGGGTCAAAGCCGGCCCGCAAGCCCATCGGCCGGGCCTTGACGACGAAACGGGCGCGGCCGGCGCGCACGGGCTTTACGCCCAGACCGCTGCGCAGGGCACAGTTGAGTGTTTCCTTGAAGGAGCGCCGCGAGCGGTGCATTGCCTCACGCAGCAGCAGTTCCACGTCTTGGTCTAAGGTCACCGTCGTTCTCATGGCAGCATCATGATGCCCGGCCAATTTGCTGTCAAGATGCTTTGAAGGCCCCCGACAGACATCCTCATGTTTCACCAGCCGCTTTCAACGCGAAAGCCACGATATCATCGTGAATCCAATAACCGCATGCGCGCATTCCTTTCAGGGTTTCTGCCAGATTGATTTGAACCCCGCGATGCTTTGCCTCCACCAGGAGGCGCGCGGTGCCCATAACCTGCAGACCGTAAACCTCGCGCGCAATCTTTCGCCCCTTGCGCTCATCCATCAAAATGAAAGCGGCGTGCCGCTCCAATGCCAATTCGATAACTGCCGCCTCCCCAGCGTCCAAGACTTTCTCGAGCAGCGGGTCACGCCGTCCTTTGAGCGCCTCAACTCTGATCCTCCGTAGCTGGCGAGGCCCGCCCCCGATCTGCCGCCCTCAAGAATCTCCTGGTGCACGGCTTCAGGAACAGAAACCTGCGCAAACACAGCCTGCAGCGCGTCGAGCCGCGAGACCAGGGCCAAAACAAGTATTGGGCCCGTGTTGCAGACAACAAGTCCGTTCACTTGCGGTAATCCTTGAATTCCGCCTCCAATTCCGCAGCATCCCACTTGACGCTTGCAGCGCCATAACGCTGGCAGTTCAACAGGAAGGCCAGGCGCGGGATGCCGGCGAGCAATGCGGCTTGGCCCGAGGTCAGCCGGCCAATCTCACACAGTTTCGTCGCCAAAGCCATACGTGCCTCTTCCGCGAAAGCTTCCGGGCTAAGGTTCAGCACCGCGAGCATGGCCTCGGGATATTCAATGCTGACCGTCTTCATTCTTAGTCTCCCGCCTCCTCGCCACAATTGTATCACTTCTTGGGCCGCCACGCCAGACTGAAGAAGGTTCTTACTTCTCCCCGATGCAATACAGATTCGCCCCGCCTCGGATGTAAATGCGGCTGCCGGCGAAAGCAGGCGTGCCGCCGGACCCTTCGTCCAGGTGGTTGCGCTTGACTTCCTTATACTCGCGGCCGGGGGCGAGGACCAGCGTGTCGCCTTTGGTGTTGCTCAGGAACAGATACTTGCCGGCCAGGACCAGGCTGGGGTAGATCTCCGCCGGCGGCAGGTCGGGGCGGCCGGCGCCCGAGGGGATGTCGAGTTCCTTGTCCACCAGCGTGTTGCCGTCTTTGGCGTCGAGAATGTAGAAGTGCCCTTCATTGTTGGCGGCGAAGACCAGGCCGTTGTCGTAGATGCCCGAGCCGTAAAAGAGGCCCTCGAGGTCCGCGTTCCATAAGGGCTTCAGGACGATCTTATCCGCGGCCGGCGCAGGCAGCGCCAGCGCGCAGGTGGTGGTGTCCACCATGTACGCGGTGGACTCGTGCACGAGCGGCGTAGTGTACTTGAGCTCCTTGTACGTGGCCACGATCCCGCCATCCGCAACTCGCACCAGGCTACCCGAGGGCGCGAGCACCGCGTCCACGCCGGCGAGCTGCACCGCCAGGGGCGTGCCATAAGTCTCGGCCACATCTTCGTTCTTCCAGACGAGTTTGCCGGTCTTGGCGTCCAGCGCGGTCAGGCACCCGAGGCTCACCAGCAGCTTGCCGCCCACGAGCACCGGCGACGCGGCGCGGCCGTACTGCGGCACGTATTCATGCTTGAGGTACTGAATCCACTGCCGCTGGCCCTGCATGTCGTGGCAGGCCACGAGTCCGCAGCCGTAGGAAACGTAGACGAACTGGCCGTCGCATACGGGCGTAGACGTGGTGTTGCCCGGCGAGCCCTTTGCAGGCTGGGGCTCCACCTTGGCGGGCAGGTCCGCGAACGTGTCGGCTTGCTGCCAGAGTATCTTGCCGGTTTGAGCGTCCACGCAGACCAGTTGCGCCGGGTCCGCTCTGACGAAGACTTTCCCGGCCATCA
>JBEKKG010000314.1:0-7973 GCA_050010835.1 Planctomycetota bacterium | reverse complement strand
CCCGGCTTGTAGTTCAACTCGCCGGCCGAGAAGCCCATTTTGTGGAGGCAGTAGACCAATTCGCCGATCTGCCCCTGCGCCATGTACTCCTTGGCCTTTTCAGCCGGCGGCGTGAAGTAGTGGTTCAGGTTGCAGCCCAGGTAGAGGTTCTTCTCGACGGACTTGGCCCACATCTGCCGGGCCTCGCCGACATCGTTGGAGAGCGGCTTTTCGACCAGCACGTGCTTGCCGGCCTCCAGGGCCTGCATGGCCGGCTCGAAGTGCCAGCTTCCATTCTCGTAGCCGCCCGTGGTGACGTCCACGATGTCCAGGGGTTCGTTGCGGAGCATCTCCGTGAGGCTGTAGTAGGCCTTCGTGTGGTACTTGGCCGCGGCGTCGTCTGCCCGCTTCTTCACCACGTCGCAGACCGCCACCAGTTGGGACAAGGGGTCCTTGGAGTGACAGTTGGCGTGGTTGTCCCCAATCCCGCGCAACCCGACAAGACCGACTTTCAGAGCCATTTGAACTCCTTTCTAACCGCCAAGACGCCAAGAGACGCAAAGAGCGCCAAGAAAAGCAGAATTAGAAAAAGCTGTTCTTGGCGTTCTTGGCTTTCTTGGCGTCTTGGCGGTTCATTTTCTCTTCTCAATCTTCGCCTGCACCTGAGCAAGCTGTTTCCTCATCGGATCGGTGAGCCTTATCTGGCCGGCCTCATGCAACTCTGTAATCCGATGCACAGTTTTATCCGCCAGAGCGGGGTCCTTGTCCGCAAGGCCGTCGGCCAGTTTGAGCGCCGCCAGGGCCGCCTCGGCGCGCGCGTCGGCGTCCTCCAGGTAACCGGCTGCAATCGTGAGCGTTTCCGGCGTGGCAGGGGCCTCGGCGAGCTTGGCCACAAGGAGCTTCTTCTCTTGGGCTTGCTTGGCCAACTCGGCAGCCTTCTTGAACATCGCGACAGTCTGTTCCGCCGTGCGTTCCTTGCCAGGGAGGCCGGCGAGGCGAATGTACCCGCGCAGCGCCAGGACCTGATGGACTGGGCTCCCGCCGGTCGTGGCTATCTTCAGCAAGTCGCCGGCGACGGAATCGTCCGGGCAGTCGCTCAGGGCGCGGACCGCGGCGTCTTTAATTTTCTCGCTGGCGTCGTTCAGAGCGCCGCGGATCAGTTCAAGGGACTTTTCGCCGCCCAGCTTGCCGAGCATCTCCAAGAGCGCGGCTTTGAGCTCCGGGTTGGCTTGGGCCACGGCGGGGGCGAGCAAATCCGCCGTTTCGCGCGCGGTGCCCTGAAGCGCCGTTTGCGCCATGACGGCGGACGCCGCCGCGATGCGCAGCGCCGGCAACTCAGCGGCCAGCAGCAACTTCACCAGTTCCGGCATGTCGCCCGGCGCGGCCAAAGCCACGAGTGCTTTGCCGAGTTCGGCGGCGAGAGCTTCGTCTTTGCAGGCGGCGGCCAGTTTCAGAATGGCCGGCAGCGCGCTGTGGGCATTGCGGCTGCCCAGCGCCGCGAGCGCCGCTCTGGTCTGCTTGGAATCGCCCAGGGCGAGTTGCGCAAGCAGCGCCTCATCCACCTTGCTGTCCTTAATACTGCCCAAAGCGGCCTGCACTTCTCTGGCGTCCGCGTCGCTCTTCTCGGCGACGGCGAGGAGCGCGGGGACTTGCGCGGCCTCGCCCACGCGCCCGATGGCTTTGAGGGCCGCGGACCGGACTTCCGCATTTTCGCTGTTCAGGGCCATGAGCGCCGCGGGCAGCAGGACCTTGTGCTCGACCAATCCCAGCAGCACGGCTTGCTGCTCAGGATCGAGCGCCACCAAGTCTCCCAGCACCTTGTTGATGAGTTCCGTGTCGCCGGCATCGGCTACGCATTGGATCGCCAAAGTCTGGAACTTGCGGTCCTTGTCCTTGAGCGCTGCGGTTACCGCGGCCACGGCCTGGACCTTGTCGGACGCCACCAGCCCGCGGAGCGCGGCGGTCCGCAGCGCGAGACCCGCACTGTCCTTAAGTATGGCGCCATAGACGGCAGCCGCATCAGGGTTAAGTATGGCGCCATAGACGGCAGCCGCATCAGGGTTCTTTCCTTCAGCCACCATCTGGTCCGCGCAACGCAGGAGCGCCTGGTAATATACCGCGGGGTCCGCCGAGGCGTGCTTTATGGCATCAAGCGCTTCGGGACCGCCAATCAGGCCAAGCGCGGTAACTGCGGCGGCAGACACGACAGTAATTTTGTCACCGGTCAAATGCCTCAGGACCTCCACGGCCTTGCGATCCCGGCGCGCCCCGAGGGCTTGGACAACCGAGCCTCTCAACTCTTCGGGAATCTTTGTCACGGCTTCGCGGAGGGCCTCGTCAGCCTTGGGAATAGAAAGGCTCCGCAAAGCAATGCAGGCGCGATCGCAGACATCCTTGTCAGCCAGCAGCGCGGCGACGGGCGCGATGCACTGTTCCGAGCCGATCTGCCGCAGCACTCCACAGATGAAGCCTTTGCACGGCGCGGTGGCTTCGGGCGACTGCAGGACCTTGAGGAGTTTGGACTCAATGTCCTTGAGTTCCTCGGGTTTGGCCGCGCGAACCGCGGCTTGGATTGCGCCCAGGGGCTTGGGGCTGTCACCGTACTTGTAGGAGATGATCTGCGCGTAAGGATCTGCCTCCTCCGCGGCAAACAGAGGAGGGAGTATCAAAGCCAGGGTTGCCAGCAGGATGTAATTCTTCCGCGACCTCAACATTTTTCATTCCCTCACACTGCGAGCGTTTTCCGCCTGAGGCTCGCGATCCATTTCGATCCTGGCCCTGCGACGATTCCTGAGCAAGGTCCAGACTAAGCCGCTGAGCACGAATAAAGAGAACAAATACTGAACCCACCGCATCCATGGGCGGTGCCAGAGACCTTCCACGGTGCAGATAGTGATGACCACGTAAAAGCCCAAGGACACAAAACAGAAGAACCACCCAACGTAGTCGCGTCTTTGGTCTGGGTTCATCCTGGAGTTCCTCTAAGTGGTGCAAACGTTCCAGTTCGCGTGGGCAAGCTCGAAAGCTTGCCCTACAGGTGCCAGGGGCTTCTCATGGCCCGGCTCAGCAATTGCGATGCTCCGGCATCGTCGCTGATCGTTTCCTTCTTGTTGTCCCACTTGATTTTGCGGCCGGTCAGGGCGGCGATCAGGCTGAGCTGCGTGACCGTATCGGAAAGCACCGCGGCCTCGACGGGGGCAACGGCTTTGCGGCGGGTCCGGACGCATTCGAGGAAATTGGTCATGTGATGCCGGCTCTCAGTGAGATGAATCTCCCCCGGCCCGATCTTCTCGCGCATCAGCGCAGGCGGCTCGGTCCGCAGGCCGCCCCGGCTGATAAAGACCTTGCCCTTGTCGCCGGAGAAGACGGTCAAGTCGCCGCCGGAGGTGAAATGGAAATCCATGCCATTGGCGAATTTGCCGCGCACGTCCCAAGTGGTGCAGCAATCGTAAAGCCCCTCGGTGGGGAAGACGCCCTTGCCTTCGTACTCCACGGGCACGGCGTCCGGCTGATCGCCCAGGCCCCAGACCATGACGTCCAGCGGGTGCGCGCCCCAGCCGCCGATGAAGCCGAGGCAGTTGTCCGAAACGAACCAGGACCCGCCGCTGGTGCAGCGGTCCTTGGTATAAGGCCGCCACGGCGCAGGGCCCAGCCACATGTCGTAGTCGAAGCCCTCCGGCACGGGGATGGGCAGGACCGAGCCGCCGCCTGAACCGCCGGGCGCGACGACGTCCACCGAGTGCAACGTGCCGACGCGGCCGTTGAGCACCAGCTCGCAGCCGAAGCGCACGTGGGGGATGGAGCGCTGCTGGGTGCCGTACTGGAAAATCCGGCCGTAGTGCTGCACCGCCTGGCGCATGGCAATGTCCTGCTCCATGCTCAAGCCCAGCGGCTTCTCGACGTACACGTCCTTGCCCGAGCGCACCGCCATAATGGCCGCGGGCACGTGCCAGTGGTCGGGCGTGGCGATGACCACGGCGTCAATGTCCTCGCGGGCCAGCATCTCGCGCAGGTCGCGGTAAGGCTCGCAGACGTTGCCGCCATAACGCTTGTTGAGTTTTGCGGTGTTGCCTTCGCGGCGGTCCCGGTAGCAGTCGCAAATCCCCAGCACCTGCACGTTTGCATGGCCGGCGTCCTCTTCCAGCAGCCCGCCGCCCCGCCCGCCGACGCCGATGTGGGCGGTCGTCACGCGGTTGCTGGGCGCGCCGGCGCCGAAGACCGAGGAGGGCACAATTGCGGGCAGGCCGAGCGCGGCGCCAACGGCCAGCGAGCCCTTGCAGAAACTACGCCGGGAGAGGCTGTTCTTTCTCATGGCAAATCCATTTCCGAAAAAGACCTTTGCTAAACCAGCCGCATTATACTGCGTGCTTGGGAAAAGCGGAAACAGGAAATCCAGTGTTCCAGGAAGTTCGCGCATACAGTTGAAAAGAAAAGGGAGGCAGGTTATCATCCACGGGGGGTTAAGAAGCATTCTGGGCGCATGGAGGGCACAGGCGATGAAACGGACTTTATGGGCGAGCGGGTTGCTGGCGTTGGCATTTGTACTGGGTGGTTGCGACGACTCAGATGAGCGCAGCACCGGGCAGAAAGTCAACGCGCCTGCTCCGGATGTCACTACGCGCTACGTGATGGCCTGCCCCAAGTGCGGGGCGCCAACAAAACCCTATCGCGTCAATGGCATCAAGAGCTACTACCGCTGCACCGGCCAGCCACCCAAGTTTCTGTCTCACCCCGAGCAGACTTGGTCCCACAGCATCAACCGCGCCCAAGACAGCGCGGAGAAGTAGAGCGGTTCTCCCAGAGTGCGCTTAAGGCCGGGGTGCGCGATCCAATCGTAGGGCGGCTCTCCGGGTCGCCCCCTTTGGGCCGCCGGAGGGTGCATGTCGCTGGGTGCGAAGTACGCAGTGTAGCGCAGGCTTCTAGCCTGCTGTATCGCCGACTTCCAGTCGGCAGGGCCTGCATGGCTGTGAGCGTCCAGAGAGCCAAGGGACGTTCTGCGGGCTAGAAGCCCGCGATACAGCAGACTGGAAGTCTGCGCTACATTCAGCGACATGCACACGCCGCCGGGCGATCCAGAGGATCGCCCTACGCACGCAAGCAACCTGAATGTGTTACGCGTTGAGCTTCACGCATGGATTTCACCGCCACAGGCACAGCCACCGAGCCCCTTTGTCCGCTCTGCAACTCCGCCAGCGGCACAATCCGTTACGATTACGGCAAACTCAAGATCATCCGCTGCCGCGGTTGCGGCTTGTGGCGCACCTGCCCGCGCCTGGCGCCGGAAGAACTGACGGCTTACTACTCGAAACATTACTACTCGGAGGAACTTCGGACAGCGGGAAGATACGAGGAGTGGCGTGACCGCCACGCTGACGTGTGGCGGGTGAACGCCCGTTTGGTGCTGGAGGAGGCCCGCAAATCTCCCGTGGGCCAAGACCATGCAGGGGGGGCCGTCGCGCTTCTTGACGTCGGTTGCGGCCACGGTTTCTTCCTGGAACAGTGCGCGGCGCTGGGGATCCAAGCGCGCGGCATAGAAGTCAGCTCCGAGGCCGCCAGGTACGCCAGAGACGAACTGAAGCTGGATGTGCGCGAACTGCCGTTAGACGGCCTGCCGGCCGGCGAGCGGTACGATGTGATCACGCTCTGGGGGGTCCTCGAACATGTCCCGCACCCCTTGCGCACGATGGAACAAGTCCGCGCCCATCTGCGTCCGGGCGGCCAAGCCTGGGTAATGACGCCCAACAGCAACGCGCTGCTGCGTTTCCTCAAAGGCACGCAGTACTTCAACTTCCTCAACCAAAGCCACCTGACGCACTTCCAGCGCAAAACGCTCAAAGCCTTGCTTGAGCGCGCGGGGTTGGAGAACGTGCGCCGCTATATCCACTGGGGCGGCGGAGGACGGCGCGGCCTTGGCGCCGCCGCGCAATACGCCGCACGCTGGCTGTGCTGGGGAACGGAACTCAGGTTCATCGCTGAAGCGCCCTGAGAAAGTGGCTGGCGGCGCTGTTGAGCACCAGGCACAGGGCATGCAGTTTCCAGCGGTTCGGTTGCGCAACAATCTGCCAAGTGGCGCGCATGGATTGGGAATACGGTTGTATACTATAGTGACTTTCTGGTTCGGTTCGCCAGCAAAAGGAGCGTCCACGATGTCGCAACCACGCAATCTCACCAGGCGCACATTCCTGAAGAGCACCGCGGCTCTGGCCGTGGCCGCTCCTTATATTGTCCCGGCCTCAAGCTTGGGCGCGGACGGGCGTCCCGCCCCCAGCGACCGCATCACTATGGGGTCCATCGGCCTGGGCGGGCGCGGCACCGTGGACCTGAACACCTTCCTCGGTCGCGCCGACACACAGATTCTGGCCGTCTGCGACGTGGACAAAGGCAGCACGCGCTATGAGGACGCCTGGCACCGCGGCATGGCGCCCGCTCGCGATGAAATCGAAAAACGCTACGCCGCTCAGAAGTCCTCCGGCGCCTACAAGGGTTGCGACACGTACACAGATTTTCGCGAGCTGCTCGCGCGCGACGACATTGATGCCGTGGTCATCGCCACGCCCGACCATTGGCATGGGACCATCGTGGCCGCCGCGGCCAAGGCCGGCAAGGACATCTACTGCGAGAAGCCGCTCTCGCTGACCGTGGCGGACGGGCGGGCTATGGTTGAGGCCGTGCACCGCTACGGGCGCATCTTCCAATGCGGCAGCCAGCGGCGCTCCAGCGCCAAGTGCCGCTTCTCCTGCGAACTGGTGCGCAACGGGCGCATCGGCAAGCTGCACACAGTCAGAGTGGGCCTGCCGGGTGGACACTGGATTCGCAGCAATGCCAGCAAGACGAATGCGCTGGAGCCAGTCCCTGAAGGCTTCGATTTCGAGATGTGGCTCGGCCCCGCGCCCTGGTCGCCGTACACCTTCAACCGCTGCCATTGGAACTGGCGCTGGAACCGCGACTACTCCGGCGGCATGGTCACAGACTGGGGCGCGCACTTCATTGACATGGCCCACTGGGGCATGGGCGCTGAGGACAGCGGGCCTGTCGAGGTGGAAGGCAAAGGAACCTTCCCGGACGCCGGCGAACTCTGGAACACGGCGACCGCGTTCGGCTTCGAGTGCCTCTACGCCAACGGCGTGAAGATGCTCGTGAAGAGCGGGGGCGGCGGAGTGCGCTTCGAAGGCACGGACGGCTGGGTGGACCTCGAAGGCGGAACCAATCCGGCCAGCCTGGCCAAGTCCGCCATTGGGCCGAGCGAAATTCATCTTTACGAAAGCAACGACCAGCACGGCAACTTCATCGAGTGCGTCAAGTCGCGGCGGCGGACGGCGGCGCCGGTCGAGATCGCGCATCGTTCCATCACGCCCGCGCATCTGGGCAATATCGCCATGCTCCTGGGCCGCAAGCTGAAATGGGACCCTGTGGCTGAGCGCTTCGTGGACGATCCGGGGGCCGACAGGTTCCTCTCGCGGCCGAAGCGGACGCCGTGGCGGATCTGATTTTGGATTTTGGATTAAGGGAGTCCGAACGTGTCTTCTCCGTTGAAACCTTCGTCCGATTTTGCGTGGCTTTTTCTCGTGGCCTTGCTTTGCCCCCTTTGTCTGGGCGCTGAGGAGCCCGCCGTGCTTGCTGCGCGCGGCGTCGTCATCCCCCAAGTGCCGCGGCTGTGGCCGCTCCCGCCCGCCGCGCCGGCCACCCTTGACTATGCCGAGTCCAGCCGCGCGGACGCTTGGCTGCGGCACCCCATTCTAGGCGACCCCAGCTTCGATTCCTTCCAGCATCACGCCAACAATCCCTTGGTGACTGGCGTTGCGCCCTTCCAATGGCCCGTGAACGTTTCGCTCCTTGAGGATCCCCGCTCCGGCCGCTGGTACGCCTACGTCGGCCATTACCTCGCCGGCTACGACGTCGGTCCCGATGCCCCGTGCGTTGCCATCTGGCACCTCGGCTTCACGGAGAATCCCCAGTTCTGGCCCCGGTGGTGCGACGCCATCGCTCGGCGTGCT
>JBEKKG010000313.1:0-7973 GCA_050010835.1 Planctomycetota bacterium | reverse complement strand
GCGCAGCGCTTTCTTCCACGGCGAGGTCCCGATTGAGTCTTTTGTGGTTGAGGCCGAGGCGCGCTCTGGCATTGCAATGTGCTCCTTGATGGGCGAGAATGCGCTGCTGCTGAAAGTCTGGGAGTGGTCGTTCGTCTTCAGGCCGCTCTTCGTGCTGTTCTGCGCGTGCTCTTCGCTGTTCGTGGCCGGGGTCATGCTCTGGTACGCAGGCCGCGCCGTGGCCGCGGTGTCGCGCCTGTGGCGCTGAATTGTGGAACGGTAGGACAGGCTTTCCAGCCTGTCCCGACAGCCTGGAAAGGCTGTCCTACCTCCGCTAGGGGTTAGGAGCTAATGGGCGTCTTCAAGACTCTGGCTTTCACGCTGCCGCCGCTGCAGGTGCTGGTGTTTTGCGTGCTCTACCTGATCTTTCAGCCGCGCCGGGCCAAGCCGGCCCAGGAAACGCAGCCGTTCGTGCGCTTCAGCCTGCTGGAACGGCTGGTCCATGCGCTGACGATCCTCAGCTTGCTGGTGTTGATGGGCACGGGCTGCACGGCCTCAGTGGGACTTGGCCCGCCGCTGCACGGCTGGTACTTGATCGCCCACTGTGTCGCGGGGTCGTTATTTACGCTCGCCCTGCTGGCGAGCATGGTTCTGTGGGCTGAGGCCTCGTGCTTTGAGCCTTGCGACTGGCAATGGATGCGCGGGCTGGGCGGGTATCTGTGGGGACGCGCGCCGCTGCCGGCGGGCCGTTTGGACTGTGGCCAGAAACTGATGTTCTGGAGCCTGGCACTCCTGAGCCTGGCCGCTCTGGTGACAGCCACGCTGCCTTTCCTGAAGTGGTTCGGGACAGATACGCAGCAAGTCCTGCTGCGCTGCCATCGCTACAGCGCCTTGTTCCTGGGGCTGGCAGTGATAAAGCACATCTACATCGTCTTTGTGGCCAAACCTGGCGGATGGCGGTTGATTATCTCGGGCGTGGTGAGTGCGGAATGGGCCAAGAGCTACCATTCGCTCTGGCGCCCGGAGTCCAAGAACGGTAACCCTTCAGCCACCGAGCCGCGCGCGTAAGCAAGTCCCGAGGCTTCGGGACTCCCTTACGGTCGCGGCTCGGATTGAACGGTTACGAGAAACGGAGAAGAGAAGAAATGACGAAGAACGTGAGCATCTGGACGTGGGCCGGCGTGGCGGCGGCCTTTCTGCTGGTGGCGCAAAGTCTGGCTTGGGGAGGAGACGCAGCGCTGCCGATAACGTTGCCCAAGCCTTTGTTTGAGGGCACGCCGAAGTCGCTGAAAAACATGAACCTGGCGAAACCCCGCGGGAATGAGCCGTTCATGGCCCCGGAGGGCGTCAAGAACGTCGCCCTGAACAAGCCGGTCAAGAGCAGCGACCCTGAGCCGACCGTGGGCGAATTGAAGCAGATTACGGACGGCGACAAGGAGGCCGTGGAAGGGAGTTACGTCGAACTCGGCCCCGGCGTGCAATGGGTGCAGATTGATTTGCAGGGCGTCTACACCATCTACGCCATCATGATGTGGCACTTCCACAAGGAAGCGCGCGTCTACCGCGCGGTGGTCATTCAGGTGGCCGACGATGCGGACTTCATCACCAACGTGCGCACGATTTTCAACAACGACAGCGACAACTCGGCCGGCCTGGGCGTGGGCACGGACCTCCAGTACCTGGACGAGTACACGGGCAAGCTGATTGACGCCAAGGGCGTCAAGGCGCGGTACGTGCGCTGCTACAGCAAGGGCAATACGTCCAACGACCAGAACCATTACACCGAGGTCGAGGTCTGGGGTCTGCCGGCCAAGTGACGCATTGGCCACAGATGAACAGCGCGGTTGGGAACCGCAGATAAACGCAGATGGACGCAGATGTTCTTTCTTTGCCGCGCGCCAAGCCCTGGGTGTTATGGGTATGGGCTGGCGTGGCGGCAGCCGTTTTCACGATTGTGCAGGGCTTGGCATGGGCAGAAGAGGCCAAACTTGCGCCTGTGCCGATAACGTTGCCCAAGCCTTTGTTGCCAGGCACGCCGAAGGCGCTGAAAAGTCTCAACTTAGCGCCGCCTCGCGGGAAAGAGCCCTTCATGGCTCCGGAAGGCGTCAAGAACGTCGCCCTGAACAAGCCCGTCAAGAGTAGCGATCCCGAGCCGACCGTGGGCGAGTTGAAGCAGATTACGGACGGCGACAAGGAGGCCGTGGAAGGGAGTTACGTAGAACTCGGCCCTGGTGTACAGTGGGTCCAGATTGACTTGCAGGCCGTCTGCAGCATCTACGCCATCATGATGTGGCACTACCACCAGGAAGCGCGCGTATACCGCGCCGTGGTGGTGCAGGTGGCCGACGATGCGGACTTCATCACCAACGTGCGCACGATTTTCAACAACGACACTGACAATTCCGCCGGCTTGGGTGTGGGCCAGGATTTGATGTACCTGGAGGAGTACACGGGCAAACTGATTGACGCCAAGGGCGTCAAGGCGCGTTACGTGCGCTGCTACAGCAAGGGCAATACGTCCAACGACCAGAACCATTACACCGAGGTCGAGGTCTGGGGTCTGCCGGCCAAGTGATCAATGAGCCACAGATGGGCACAGACAGTTCTTCCTCCCCTATCTGTGTTCATCCGTGTTCATCTGTGGCTAATTCACCCTGGCGGCGTTATGCGCACGCGGCCATGCACACTACCTTTGAAGTCATCATCGTCGGCGAGACGGCGGAATATGCCGAGCAGGCCGCGTGGGCGGCCTTCGATCTCTTGGACCGCCTGGAACAGGAACTAAGCCGCTTCATCCACGTCAGCGATGTTTCACGGATTAACGCACTCCAGCCCGGCGAGGCAATACGGCTCGGCGAGGCGGCGTTCGAATGCCTTGAGATCGCGATGCAGGTTTGGCGCGAAAGCGGCGGCGCTTTCGATGTCACGCTTGGCCCTCCCCCTGCCCCCTCCCGCAAGGGGAGGGGGAAACAACAACCGCCCACGTCCCGCAAGGGGAGGGGGAACGCGCTGGGGGGCATGGAGCGGCTCGAACTTTTCAAGGACGAATGCGCAGTGCTGCTCAAGGGCCGGTCTGTCAGCGTGGACTTCGGCGGCATCGGCAAGGGCTATGCGGTGGACAAGATGGTGGAGTTGCTCAAAGAGTGGAGCGTCTCCGCGGCGCTGGTGCATGGAGGCGAGAGTTCGATCTACGGCCTCAGCGCGCCGCCAGGCAGCGGCGGCTGGAAGGTAACGGCGGCCAATCCCAAGCGCCCTGCGCAGGCGCTGAGGACGGTGCTGCTCCGCGACAGGTCTCTTAGCGCATCGAGCATAGTCGGCGATCCGCACATTCTGGACCCGCGCACGGGCAAGCCGGTGAAAGGCCGGCTGGGAGCGTGGTCGCTGGCGCGCACAGCCGCGCTGGCGGACGCGCTCTCCACGGCCTTCATGGTTATGCCGGCCGCTGGCATCCTGGCCTATTGCCGGCAGCACCCCGAATGCGCGGCGCTGTGCGCGACTCAGCGGCGCGGCCGGGTGGAAGTACAGGAATGGAATTGGCCGCGAGATTGACAAATGGCTCCTGCCGCATTATTCACCACAGAGGCACAGAGACACAGAGAACTCCTGGAACCGCGGATGGACGCAGATGAACGCAGAAAGGAAAGAAACTGTCTTATCATCTGCGTTCATCTGCGTTCATCTGCGGTTCCCAAGACCTTCGTGGCTGTTCTCTGTGCCTCTGTGTCTCTGTGGTGAATGAGGTGGGCTTTCAGCGCATGACGGAAGAGCAGAACGGCGACCGCGCGCAGGCCAACCGCGAGAAGAGGCGGGTGGCGCTGTCTTCTGTCCTGGCCGCGGTGCTCCTCACGGCCACGAAGCTGGCTATGGGCCTGCTGACCGGCAGCCTGGGCATCCTTTCGGAAGCCGCCCATTCGGGCCTGGACCTGGTGGCGGCGGTGGTCACGCTCTTTGCCGTGCGCGCCTCCAGCCAGCCGCCCGACAAGGAACATACTTACGGCCACGGCAAAGTGGAAAACCTCTCCGCGCTCTTCGAGACCTTCCTGCTGCTGCTGACGTGCGTATGGATCATCTGGGAGGCGATCACGCGGCTGTATCATGGGATGCACAAAATCGAAAGCAGCGTCTGGGGCTTTGTGGTGATTGTGCTCTCGATCCTCGTGGACGTTTCGCGGTCGCGGGCGCTGATGCGGGCGGCGAAGAAGCACCAGAGCCAGGCGCTGGAGGCTGACGCGCTGCACTTCTCCACCGATGTCTGGTCGTCGGCGGTGGTGCTGGCGGGTTTGGCGTGCGTCTGGTTGTCCGACCGGCTCGGCGCGCCCTGGCTGTACGCAGCCGATGCCCTCGCCGCGCTGGGCGTGGCAGGCATCGTGGTCTGGATCAGCGTGAGATTGGGCAGGCGCACGGTAGACGACCTGATGGACGCCGTGCCGCCGGGATTGCGCGAGGACGTGGCCCGGGCCGCGCAGGTGCCCGGCGTGCTGGGCGTTCTGGATGCGCGCGTCAGGCGCAGCGGGCCGGATGCCTTCGTGGATATTACGCTGAGCGTGGACCGCGGGATGCCCTTCGAAACGGCGCACGGCATCACCGTGCAGGCGGAGGAAGCCGTCCGCAAGTTGCTGGCCGGGGCGCACGTGGTGGTTCATGCGGAGCCTGCACAGCCCCAAGATGAGGGCCTGGAAGCGCAGGTGCGCTTGATCTCGCACCGGCATGGGCTGGAAGTCCACAATCTCAGGATCACCGAGTGGCACGATAAACCGCGGCTGGACCTGCACGTGGAGGTGGACAGGGGGCTGACCGTGGGCGAGGCGCATGCGAAGACAGAAGCTTTTGAGAACGACCTGCGCCGCGCCCACCCGGGGCTGGGACGCATAACCACGCACCAGGAACCGGCCCATGACACTCAGATAAAAGTTTCCGGCGCCGCCCTCGGCAAGGAGCAGATCAGAGCCGCGCTGCTGGCCGCCAGCCGGGAGTGCAACATGCGCTGCCAGCCGCACGATATCCAGGTCGCGGACTTGAACGGCGAGTTGGAGGTAACCTGCCACTGTCTGATTGATCCCGGCGTGCTCATCACTGCCGCGCACGATCTGACCCAGAAGCTGGAGCAAGGGCTGCGCACCAAGTTCCCACAGGTGGCGCGAGTGGTCATACACATTGAGCCGGACAGAAAAAGATGAGGGGCGAGGGGCGAGGGGTGAGAGGTGAGGTGCGAGGGGCGAGGGGGATTTGTGCCACGGATGTGGCCGCGCCGGTTTGCGCCATTCTCTCAAGTTAGCGCCCACTTCGGCGCGGCCTCATCCGTGCCAGCCGCGGGGAGCACGGATGAGGCCGGGCCAAACTGCTGGCCCGGCCACATCCGTGGCACAAACTGCGCTTGAAGTTTTGGCACAAGGGCCGGATAGAGACTCTGTGCAGCCGCTCTTCCTATTCTCTCTGCCGCGCGCCGGTTCAACGTTGCTCCAGCGCATCCTGGGCGCGCACGCGGAGATCGCCACCGCCTCGGAACCGTGGCTGCTTCTGCCGCTGCTCTATACTTTGAAAAGCCAGGGCGCACTGGCGGAATACGGACACAGGCTCGCAGTCACGGCGATAGAGGACCTGTGCGGCCAGTTGCCCCAAGGCAAGAGCGACTATCTGGCTGAGATACGGGAGTTGGCTCTGCGCCTGTATGCCAAGGCCGCCCGGCGCCAGGCGCGCTACTTCCTGGACAAGACGCCGCGCTACCACCTCGTGGCCAGTGAGATAATCGCCCTCTTCCCGGAGGCGAAACACATTTTCCTCTGGCGCCATCCCCTGGCGATGGTGGGCTCGTACGTGGAATTCTTCGGGCGCGGCAATTGGAATCTGTACGGCTACCGCATTGACTTGTTCGAGGGACTGGAGAACCTGCTGCGCGCCTACAGCCAGGCCAAAGGCCAGGTCCATGCCTTGCGGTATGAGGACCTGATCACAGAGCGCCAGGCTGCGCTGAAGCAACTCTTCGCCTATCTTGAGCTGCCTGCCGACGAGCGGGTCGCTGAAACTTTCAGCCAGGTCAAACTCGAAGGCCGCATGGGCGACTACGCCGGCTCCAAAACCTATTCTGCAATCAGCAGCGAACCGCTCGATAAGTGGAAGCAAACGCTGCGCAATCCGCTGCGCCGGCGCTGGGCGCGGCGCTACCTGCAGTGGATCGGCAACGAACGCCTGAACATCATGGGTTACAGCCTGGAGCCGCTGCTGGCCGAGCTTGACGCCGTGCCTGTTTCCGCGCAGCACCTGCTCTCGGATGCAGTGCGCATGAGCTACGGGGCGCTATACGCGGGCCGGCGGCGGTTATGGGGATGATTACTATTTCCTGCCACAGAGGACACAGAGGACACAGAGAAAGAATCTTGGAAGAACCTATTCTTTGCCGTTCTCTGTGTTCTCTGTGTTCTCTGTGGCTGAAGTATCAGTCTGCCTTGACAAAAATACTGTCCTGCTGAAGCGCCTCGCCGGTCTGCGGGTTCGGAAGCTGGTCCAAAGAGCCGGCGTAGCGGAAGCCCCAGCCGCGCAGGAGGTCGTGGACGTCAGCGAACAGCGCCTGTCCTTCATACAACTGCAGGAAGGACGTTTCCACCAGCAGGACCCGCGCGCGTTGGACCGTCTGCGCGCCGCCGCGCAACACGCGGTCCTCGTATCCCTGGACATCCATTTTTATGAGCACCGGGTCGCGGATGTCCAGCGTCTGAGCCACGGTGTCGAGCCGCTCCATGGCTACGCTGGCTGTTTGGGTGCGGGCAGTGTGAGGAAACAGCGTCTTGTGCAACTCCGCCATCCTGAGACACGAAGACGACGGTGAAAAGGAGCTCCTCTCGAACGCCACCGGGCCGGATTGCTCGCCCAGCGCGACGTTCAGCGCGGCACAGCCGGGAACGCCCTGCAGCCGTGCCTGCAGCTTTTCAAAGCAGTCCGGCTGGGGCTCGAAGGCGTAGATGCGCGCCTTGGGAAAGACGGTGTTGATCGTCACGGAGAACAGGCCGGTGTGCGCGCCAATGTCCAGCACTGTGGCAATGCCCTGTGAAGTCAGCCAAGGCTGATTCAAGCTGAGATACGTGCCCAGCACGCCGCCGTGCCGCCGCAGCTTCAGCAGGCGCGGATTCTCAAGCAGCCTGGCGAGGCCAAGCAGGCGGACGGCAATGCGGGTGGGGAGGCCCATAACCGCCTCATGCGTGGAGCTTTTTCCGCAAGTATGCGAACGTGCGCCGTGCAGCCGCGCCGGGGTTCTCGTCACAGGTATACAGCTCCCAGGTCAACGGGCCTGTGTAAGCGATGGCATCGAGTTGGCGGAAAATGGCGCCGAAATCCAGGTCGCCCTCGCCGGGGATGCGGTGGTAATGCTTGTGCGCGCGAATGTCTTCGAGATGCAGGTTGAAGATATGGCCCTTGAGCGCCCGGATGGCATGGCAGGGGTCCTCCCCCGAAACATCCACATGGCCGAGATCGAGGTTCGCGCCGAGCCAGGGCGATTTCATCCTTCCCAAAAGCGCCTTCAGTTCCGAGGTCTTCTCGATAAAGAGCGCCGGCTCGTATTCCAGCGACAAGCGCTGGCTGAGGCGCGCGGCGTCTTCCAGGAGCCGCAGGAGGCCGTCTTCAAGGAACTGCTGCGCTTTCTCAGGAGGCACGCCATTGAGGGCTTTGCCGGAGGTGATGGAGACATTCTGGGCGCCCAGTTGCCGGCCCAGGCGCAGGGCCTTTTTCGTGTAGGCGATGCGCCACTCGCGCCACTCACGCTTGCGCGAAACCAGGGAAGGCTCGAAGAAAGGCTCCGGCGGCGCATCCGACCAGAAGCCGAACGTGCAGTTGGCATTGATGTTGGAGACGAACAGATCGAGGTGGCCGTCGTTGTTGTAGTCGAACCAGCCGGCCGAGACGGCCCACATCTTCTTGCCGTCGAGCGTGGCGCCGCCCACTCCCGCCTTGTCGGTGACGTCGGTGAAGGTGCCGTCGTGGTTGTTGTGGAACAACTGGTT
>JBEKKG010000312.1:0-7976 GCA_050010835.1 Planctomycetota bacterium | reverse complement strand
AGGTACGAAGACGTGTACTGCGTGCCCCAGCGCGCAGAGGCCGCCGGCCAGCTCGGAAACATAGTTCGCCAGCAAGCCTTGCTGCCCGCAGGCCGCCGCCTCAAAAGCGAAACTGGCGATGCGCAACGGTGTGCGCAGCTTGATTCGGCGGCAAGAATTAAGTTCCCTGGCCTGCTCCCAACCGCCGGCGACCTTCTCCACGCGCAACCTGTGGTCTTGTGGAGCAGGCTGTCCAGCCTGCTCAAGTGCTGCCTGCCTGACGGCCTGCTCTGCCACCAGCAGCGCGGTGTATTCGCCGTGGGTGGAGACCCCGCTGGGCGGGAACTGCACGAAGCGGGACCGTGCCGCGGGGATGAACTCCCCGTTCTTCAGGAGAAAACCAGCCTCGGCCAGTTGCGTCGTTCCGGGGTGCGGCAGGGCGACGAACTGCTGGCCGCAAGCATCCGCAATCTGTACGTCCTGAAGGCGATGCGCGTTGAAGCCATTAAAGAGTATGCTGGTCACGTCATAGAGGCGCAGGACCATCCGGCAATCATGCCAAACCGCACCGCGGGCAGCGCGCGTCTGTTCAATCCATTCCGGCAGGATGTGCCAGTGTACGAAGGCCTGACGGGGATCTACCACGGCCAAGCCCACGTGACTGGCCGGCGGCCTGTAAGCTTCCCCAGCCTTGGTGGCGCTGATTTCCCAGGCGAAGCGGCGGAGGGTTTCCATATCGGGGGCCAAGTGCGTGGCAACAACATCCCCCTGCGCGCCAAAGAGGCGACAAACCCCCGGCGGTGCGAGTTGGCAAGCTGCACTTTCAACGAGCGCTGGAACAGTCATTGTATTTATTTCATCTTCTCTATGTTCTCTGCGTCACAAACGGTAGGACAGCCTTCCAGGCTGTCCGGACAGGCTGGAAGCCTGTCCTACTACCCACCCATTGCACTAGGCTACGCTGGCGTAGACTTCCTCTGTCTGCGCAGCGATACGATCCCAACTGAAGGCTGCATCCACGGCCGCCCGGCCGTTGTGCCCCATCCAGTGGCGCTGGTTCTGGTCGGCCAGCAGCGTGCCCAGGCCCCAGGCCACCGAATCCGGGGTGTCGTCCACGTGCAGCCCATTGACACCGTGCCACACGAATTCCGCGGGTCCGCCACGCTTGGTGCTCACCACCGGCTTCTCCGCGCTCCAACCTTCCAGAATGACAATCCCGAAAGGCTCATTGCGGCTGGGCACTACGACTACTTCGCAAGCCTTGAACAGCTCGATCACGTCCCGGCCCTGCTTTGCGCCCGCCATGCGCAAGGCGTGCGCGACACCCAACTGGTGCGCCAGACCAACGACCTCGTTGCGCATGTGGCCATCGCCGACAATGACGAACTTGGCGTTGGAGTAATACTTGAGTATGGACGGCATCGCCCGCACCAGGATGTCGGGGCCTTTCTGCACCACGAGGCGGCCGACGAAAAGGACAGTCGGGTCGAGCGGCCCGATGGCGTATCTGCGTTTGACAGCGCCGGGATCCACCGCGAAGTCGAAGGCCTGCGCGTTCACGCCGTTGTAGATGACTCTGGTTTTGTGCTCCGGCACCTGGTAGAGCCACTGGATCTCGTTTCTGAGCTGCTGCGAGACCGTGATGACGCGGTTCGCACAGTAGGTGCCGTGGCGCTCGTGGTCCTGGACGCGGACGAATTGCCCGCCGAAGAAACGGTTGCCGTTGCGGCCATACTCCGTCGAGTGCATGGTCAGCACGGTCCGTTTGCCGCGCCCTTCTTTGGCCCAGACAGCGGCGTTGGAGGCGAGCCAATCGTGGGCATGGACGATGTCGAAGCCGCCGATGTGGTCCTCGACCTCGAAGCAGGCCCTGACAAAGGAGCGGCACATGTTGTTGACTTCATCCACGAAGTTCGCGTTCAATTGGAACGGACAGCGGTGATAGTGGACGCCGTCAATGCAACTGTAGAGCGGTTGCCCCGGACCTACACGGGTGAAGACGTGCACTTCGTGCTTGCGCCGCTCCAGCGCTGCGGCCAGTTCAGTCACATGCACGCCCACGCCCCCTACGGGGATGGAGTGCAAAGACTCCCATGAGAACAATGCTATGCGCATCTGCCAGTATTCCATCGTTGAGCACTGCCACGCGCAAAGCACGCGCAAGCAACTTGAAAGGTACTCGTACCTTGACTAAACCATTTTTTGGTGAAGCTGTCAAGATGCAAGCACCACTTTCCCAAGCCGCAAGCCGCCACATCATCCTTCTTCTTCAAACTACCTGCGGGGAGGCCAGACAAGCCTGGGTAAGAAACCCCATAGATAGATTGGCAGGGACATTAGGATGCTGGGACAAAGAGAACTACATGGCCGCAGGCCTAACCGCCCCTCCCCGCAGATTTCAAATGCCTCTCAATGCACTGCTGAACTTGCCGGTACGGCCCACAGGGATTTGGGGTGCGACGCGGCAGGTGGCTGAGCACGATGCCGCGAATCGGCTCGCCTCGTTCCACTGCTCACGCTGTCGCGCCATTCCGCCACTCGCTGCTGGTCCAGCGGCATTACCAGAACACTTTGAACCAGTGTGTCTGGCCGCAAGCAGGTCCAAGTGGCCTCTTCGCTCAAGCCGCTCAGGACCGCTACGGTCGGCAAAGGCCGTACTTCTCCCTTGCACTGCAAAAGCGTCAACATCTCATCAGGAAACAAGTGTTCCACCATCATGCCCAGAACAATGCAGTGGAAACGCTGGTGCCGCAGCGCCTGTTCGGCCGCTGAGATAGTAGAGCAGGCATGAACTCGCATCCCTGCTTCTTCAAAGGCAAGGATGACTGAATAAAGCGTGCGCGTGTGCGATTCGACAAGGAGTACGGCTGGCACCGCCAACCCGCCATTGGTCTGCGAGTCTTCTGTTGATTCCCATTCTCGTGCCACAGAACAATCCTCCTATGAACGCCGCCGTCTTCAGTTCGCACAGACAGCGCCCAGACCTGCAACGTGCTCGTCAAGACGTATCAACGTTGGAAGAACTCTGTCTTCAGCGTCGAGGTCCAGGATTTCAGCAACGCGGTCAACAACCAAACCGATGGCAAAGCGCCTCTGGCGGGACTCTATCTGTACCACTAAGACGAAATAGCGCTCTCTCTCCTCGGGATTATCCTTCTTGCCCTCTTCTTCTTTGTATCCTGCTTCACAGCGTAGATCCAGAACTGGCACCACCCGCCCACAGATCGTAGGCCATGACGTGCCATGACTGTTAACGGACCAGTTGATTGGACTTATATCCTCGACGCTGAGGATGTCCAGTGCAAATCTAAAATTTCCCAGCTTGAAGATAAGGCATTTCTTTCTTTTATTCCCGCTACTAGCCACAGACGCCTTCTGGACGCCAACCTCAGGACTCACACCACAGATCTCGGCAGGCGCCATGTGCCCCTCACTTCTGAATTTTAAGAAGCGTAGCCCGAAGGCTGCCTCCTACCGGGGTAGTCGGAGGCTTCACCCACGTGGCGATTGGGACGCGGACCGCTATGAGCAACCTGGCATTCAGGGCAGGTCCGCACCTTCGGACTACGCTCTAAACTCTCCTTCTTCCTGCAGACGGAACCAGGGAACTGAACTTCAACCCAAGTTCTCATCTCACCCTTCCGCGGTCAACTACGAACGCAGATGTTTGGGCTTACGCACAGGTAATGCCATTTCACGTAGGTTAGCTACAAAAACTCTGTCTGATGGGATGGCCCAAGTGGTGACTCGTTCTGGTCTTAAATGCTTATATGTGAATGGGTTGAACAGATGCTTTGGGCGCGTTCGCTCGCCGTAAGGGGGATCGCGATAGGGTCGCCAATAGAACGGCGTCCACATTCCGACATAGGCCAAGGACGTACCGGCTGTGCCCCTAGAGACGCCGCTGTTCAATTGTGGACAGATATAAAACAGATAAAACATGCAAGTGCCTTATCTATAATGAGTTACTAAAGTCAATTATTTGACAGGCTGGTATTGGCCGCTCTACTACTCATTGTTGACCGTTTCCATCATTCGGGGTGCCATGCACATTCTGGAGCAGGCCGAGTTGCCGCAACCTGTAAAGAAGGGTCGTGCGAGGAATCTTGAGCATTTCAGCGGTTCGTCCTTGGTCGCCGCGTGCCTGTTGCAGCGCCCACATGATGGTCTCCTTCTCAATTTCCGCTTGCATAGCGCGCAAATCCACTTCGTCCAGTTCTTCGAGCTTCAGGGCGTAGGGCTTTTTGGGCTGGGCCACGGGACTGAGGCGCAGTTGCAAGTCTTCGGCCTCAATGGTCGTACCATTGCAGACGGCGACCGCATACTCAATGGCATGGCGCAGTTCACGCACGTTGCCAGGCCATTCGTGGCGCAGGAGTTTCTTCTCAGCATCCGCAGAGAGCGGGAGGACCTTCGCGGCTTCCCCAGTTTCGCGGGCGTTCAACTCCAGGAAGTGGCGGGCCAGCACCAGGATGTCACCCTTGCGGCCACGCAGGGGCGGGAGCCAAATGTTCAGAACCTGAAGCCGGTACAGCAGATCCTGGCGGAACCGTCCGCTTTGAGCCAGCTCCGCCAAGTCCTTTTTGGTGCTGCTGAAGATGCGGAGGTCGGCCTTCAGCAGGCGCTCGCCGCCAACGCGCTGGAACTCGCGCTCCTGAATAGCGCGCAGCAGCTTGGGCTGGATTTCCATAGGCATGTCGTCTACGTCGTCCAGGAAAAGCGTGCCTCCCTGGGCCATCTCGACATGGCCGTGCCGTCTCCTCGCTGCTCCCGTGAACGCACCCGCCTCGTGCCCAAACAGTTCGCTCTCGGCCAAGTCGCGGGGCACAGCCGCACAAGACACGGGTATGAAGGGTCCGCTCTTCCTCTGGCCGCGCGCGTGCAGGGCACGGGCCACCATCTCTTTTCCGGTCCCTGTTTCGCCCGTGATGAGGACATTCCCCGGGCGGTCGGCGAACTGGTCAATGAGTTGGAAGACTTTCCTCATCTCCGGCGAGCTACCCACCAAGCCCGCGTAGGAGGCGGAAGGGCCCAAAGTCCTCTTCAGTGCGTCCAGTTCCTGCCGCGTTCGTACGAGTTCTTGCAGCCGCTCGATGCGCAGGCGCAGCTGCTCGCTATGGAAAGGTTTGGTCACATAATCCAGCGCGCCCTCACGGATGGCCTGCACGGCGGTCTCCACAGTCCCGTAGGCTGTCATTATGATCACGGCCGTGCTCGGGCTGCGCGCCTTGATTTCCTTCAGGAATTGCAAGCCGTCCATTGTGGGCATGCGGAGATCGGTCACCACCAGGTCCCAATGGCTGCTGTCCAGGGCCTCCAATGCGGAAAAGGCGTTGGCGTGGGCTTCCGCGTGATAGCCGGACTCGTTCAGAAAACTGGAAATCGCGTCGCGGCTAAGCTGCGCGTCATCAACTACGAGTATATTCAAGCTCACTAGCTCTCTTCACCCCTCATTCCGAACAATTCAAGCAATTGCCAAGCCAGAGTCAAGCTATTTATGCCGGGCGCGGTTGAGATCCTGGCATCAGGCCTTAGGCATTAGGCTTCAGGTTTTGCCTCCTCACCGTGTGCCCTCAAAGACCCAAGTCTCAAGCCTAATGCCTAACGCCTGATGCCTCCAAAACCGGCTTTGGCGGTGAGTCACTTCCCGCAGCCGGAGGATCGTTATCCGGCGGTGGTTTCTGCAAGCGGACAGGCTTGACAAGCTCCAGCGGGTCGGGAATCGCCAAGCGCAAGAATGCCGCCGGCTTTCCCCGTAGCTCCGGTTTGGCAGCCAGCAGCATTTGAAGCACTTGGTCCTGGGCAGGGTCGCTGGCCCTATCAGCCTTGGATTCGTCTGGCGACGTTTCTCGCCAGGGCAGCGAGGTGCGCGCAGGGTCGGGCGAGGCCACCAAGGCCGGAGCGCAGGCGGGCGGCAATACAGGGCGATTATCCGAATTGCCCCACGTTCTGGCCACGAGCGGCCGATCCGTCGCCGAACGGGGCCTCAACGTCTGCTGCCGCGCCGCGTCCGCCCGGCTCGGCGTCTGCGCAGTAGCAGCCCGCGGCAGCAATGTCAGCGCCTGGATCGAGTTCACCGTAGCCCGGCGAACTTGAGCCAACGCCGGATCGCTGGTTGTGTCTGCACGAGGCGGGTCAGACTCCGTTGCGCGCCAAGGCGGAACCAAGAGTGCGGGATCCGGCGCGGGGACGCGGGCCGGCGCAGCGGCAGACGCCAAGGCGGGGCGCTCCCCTGGAGCGCGCAATACAGGGGCCAGCGTGGACAGCTCCGCGGCGGCGCACTGCCGCATGGGCTGCTGCCGGCCAGCCTCGGCAAGCCGCGGCGGCCCCAGCACGGCCGGCGGCAGAAACGATTTTGCCGGGATTGCAGCTTGAATGTTGGAGTCCCATGTCTGCTGCATAGAAGGCAGTGGCGGCAGCACATCGCCGGCCGCCATTGCTAACACGGTTTTCTCAACACAGAGGACGCAGAGGAACGCAGAGGGTATTCGTAGGAGAGGATTCATCGCTGTTTCCAAAGTCTTTTTCTCTGCGCCCTTTGTGTCGAATGAGTGTTACTTCGCCTCAATCACCAGTTTCACTTCGGTGCCTTCTGGAGGCAGGAGGTCCCTGTTGGTTTCGAGGTGCAGCAACTTTCCGTTCCTCAATTCGAGCTCGGCTTGACAGACTGTCTCATCGGTGACGGGCAGCAAGCTAATCAGCGTGCCGCTCAGGTCGGCCGCGTATACGCGTTCCTCCTTATCCGGGTCAGGCTGCCGCAGCACCGAGCCGGTAAAGCGCCAAGTCATGCCAGACAAGGCCAAGCCGGTGCGGGTGTCCACCATCACTTTCTCAATGGCAACTAAGCGCGGCTTGCCCGTGGGGCCGGGAACCTCAATGGAGATCTTAACTTCCGGCCCGGCAGCCAGCACCCCCTCCCCCTGGACAGGCTTGCCGGGCTTCAGCCCAAACGATTCCAGCGCTTTGTGTACGTCGCTGGGTTTGCTGTCGAAGATCAATACTGTTTCATGCGCCTTTTGGCCGCGCGGCGTGGGGTAGGTGGCGATAACCTCCAGAGGGTAGATGTCCTTCAGCCAGGAGAGCTTGCGCGGCGCAATCCGGCACGGGATGCTGACCCTCCGCCTCTCTGCGTCAATAATGATCGGGACGGCTGCGGTCTGGAGAGCCGAGCGCTTGTCAGACAAGCAGACGATGTAGCAGGGCTGGTCCGCTTCGCCATCCACGTTGCAGGTTGCCAGGTACAGGTCGCCGCCATGTACCGTGGGCGAGCTGAAGGCTTCGCTGCGTACCTGGACGGATGGATCTCCACCCAAGTCGAAAGTCCATTCGACTGTTCCGTTGCCTAAATTCAGGGCGTGGACGACGGCCTTCAGATCTGCAACGTAAACCGTTTCGCCGGCGATCGCTGCTCCACCGAAAAACGGCTGCTTGGCCTGGTACGTCCAGAGTGGCTGGCCTGTGGCGCAATTGAGCGCGGCGACCTTGCCGCCGGTACTGGTGCAGACAGCCACGTCGCCCTTGACTGCAATTGAGGAAAGAACCCCTCCGGCCATGTCCTGGCGCCAGCGAACCTGCCCGCTGGCCAGGTCCACGGCGACGACCTCCCCCTGGGCTTTCTCGATGAGCTTCTTGTCGAAGCGGATGTTGCTGCAACCCACGAGCACCATTTGCCCGGCGACCGTGGGCCCGGCCCAGGGATTGAGGTTCAGCGGCGCCTCCCAGACGATGCTCCCATCAGCCGCCTTCAGACAAAACAGGCTGCGCTTGCCGCATTTCTCGTCGTCGAGGAAAGCCGAAGCCACCAGGACGAAGTCTCCCGTGATTGCCGGGGAAGCGTCCACGTGCCATTTGTCCTGGCCCTGCTGCCAGAGCAGCTTGGGGGCGGGCTTGGGCAGCGCGTCCTCGCTGGGAGGAATGGCCAGCAGCGCATCCTTCTGCTTATCCTGTTCGTACTTGGCCTGCAGCTCCGCCCAGCGCTTGGCCAGGACCGGGACGAC
>JBEKKG010000311.1:0-7987 GCA_050010835.1 Planctomycetota bacterium | reverse complement strand
GTATCCAAGCAACCGTCCCCTGCCACTCCGCAACCGGGGCTGAAGGAAGCGACAAAGGAAGAAGCCAGGACTGACACGAAGGCCGAGCCCAAGCCTGACGCGAAGACGGAGGCCCCGGCGCGGAAGAAATCCAAAGTCGAGCGGGACACAGAGGAAAAATCCATGGAGCGGCCCAAAGAGGGCACTAACCCACTGGAAGACGTGCGGGGCATTGAATGATTTTGGATTTTGAATTTTCGATTTTCGATTGGTATGGCGGCCGGTCAGTCGTCAGTGGTCCGTTGCCCAGCGCGCGCCGGGGATTGCGGGATGAAGGCTAAAGCCCCCAAACCCAAGCCAGGATTGCCAAAGCCTCGCCTGGGACACCGAGGCGGAATAGGGGTAGCGGCTTTGGCCTGGCCCCTCGAATGGTTCATTACCGCCGGGACGGCCGGCGCCCTGGGCCAGCGCCTGCTCGATCTGCTCTTTGCGGCAACCTGGTTTGTCCACCGTTGCGTGGGCTGGATTCTGGTCTTCATCGGCCGCATGGCCCGCCGCGTGGCGTGCCTGTTGCCTTGGCAGGTCCGCCTGGCACTGCTGGCCGTCCTGCTGCTGGCCGTCGTGGCGGCGCTGAGCCGGCTGACCGAAGGTTGGGTGCTGGCCAAGCTGGACTTCTCCCCGAAACAGGCCGCCATCATTGCGAACAGCGGCCTGGCCGGCTCGTTGCGCTCAGCGGTCAAGTTGTACGGTTTCGCCACCTGGTTGTTCGCCCTCGCCCCGGCCGCGGCCTTCATCCGCAGCCGCTACGCATACTATTACCTCCTGCTGGTGGGCGCCGGGTTCCTCGCCTTGTGGCTCATCCCGCTGGCCTTCATTTTGGATGTGCCGGGGCGGCTGTTCGTGGCGCCGGGGAGCGATCTGGGCAAGACGGCCCGCAATCTCTGGTGGGTGACCGGTTTCTTCGCGTGGCTGCCCGCCGCGGGCTGCGGCGTGGTCTTCTGCCTCTGCCTGGCGACACGCGCCACGAAGGCCTACTACTTCCGCGCGCCCCAAGCCCAGGAGGCGCTGGGCGACCGCCTCTACCGCAGCTTCGTTACCAACGGCAGCGATCCGGTCTTCAGGACTTCGTTCTATTGGGCGGCGGGCCTGCACTTCTTCGTGCTGGTCCTTTATCCGTTGTACAAGATGTACGCCCGCGGGGAGGAGATGCTGCCCTATGCGCTGCCCAAGGGGCGCGGGATGCCGACGATTCAGGGCGTCATGGTCGCCAGCCAGCAGACGAAGAAGCAGCGGCCGAAGCAGAAGACCAAGCGCATCAAGTTCGTCCTGAACATGAACAGCGCGATTGTTTTCACGCGCCCGGACATTGACGACAGCAGGGTGGGGGAGGAAATCGAGCAGGACACCAGCGACACCTACGTGGCCACTTCCTTCGCCACGGACAGCAGCGGCGGCAAGGGCCACGGCGGGCCGGGCGGCGGCGGCTCCGGCCTGGGCGCGGGCGGGCCCGGCAGAGGCGGCTGGCCCAATGGGATGGAGAATGCCCGCGTGCGCTTTATCCGCCTCCAATACGAAGGCGGCGACTGGGACCAGGACATGGGCTTGAACGCCGACTACAACCTGCTGCTGATGTTCAGCAAGTACACCGGTTTCAAGGTGGCCAACAACACCGAAGCCATCCCCATTTCCGCCTTGCGCCGTTTCCCCAAAAACCGCGCCCCGCCCTTCGTTTACATCTGTGGCAGCGGGAACATTGCCGCCACCAACGACGACGTGAAGGCGCTGCGCTGGTACTGCACGGAAGAAGCGGGGCTGGTTATTGCTGACAACGGCGGCGGCTCCTTCAACGGCAGCATCCGCGCGCTGGTGAAGCGCGTCTTCCCGGAGCTGGATTGGGTGGACATCGCCAATGACGACGTGATCTTCCGGCAGCCCTTTGTGTTCCGCAATGGCGCGCCGCCGCTCTGGCACTATTCGGGCACCCGCGCCCTGGGCATCAAGTTCAGCGGCCGGTGGGTCGTCTTCTACCATCAGGGCGACATGAAAGACGCCTGGAAGACAGGGCACTCCGGCACCACCGAGGCCCAGGCCACCCAGGCTTACCAGCTTGGCATCAACGTCATGAACTACGCCTTCAATCAGTACATGGCGGCGCACTTCGGACAGTAGTAACCGTTTACCCTCTCCCCCGTGGGGAGAGGGCCGACGTGAGCGAAGCGAACGCGGGGTGAGGGGGCCAGCAGGGCCTTTCAATTGTCCGGTTTCCGAGCCGCGCGCGTCAGCAAGCGGTAGTACCGCTCCCTCACGGTCGCGGCTCGGAAACGCTGCGCGAATGCGCCCAGAACAGACAATTGAAAGACCCTGAGTGGGCGAGGACGAGCGTGAAGCGGCCCCCTCACCCGGCGCTAAAGCGCCACCCTCTCCCCACAGGGGAGAGGGTGAACGATTACATACAATAGAGGTCAAGCCCATGCACTCGCTCAGTCTCAACGGCACGTGGCAATTGGCGTTTGGGCAGCAAAGCGAGGACGGGCCGCAGGCGCCTGAGGACCTGCCGCGCTTCCTGACCCGCTTGTACATGGAGGCGGATGGCCCGCCCGCCGCGGAGGATTTGCCGCAAACCGGCTGGACGGCGCTCCCCGCCACGGTGCCGGGAAACGTGGAACTCGACCTGCTCGCCGCGGGCCTCATCAAGGAGCCTGCGCAGGGCAATCACATTTACGCTTTGCGCGAATACGAAACCTGCGAGTGGTGGTACAGCCGCCGCTTCGGCAGCCCGCCGCTGGGCGCGGGCCAGCGCGCCGAACTGGTCTTCGAGGGCCTGGATTGCCTCGGCACGGTGTGGCTCAATGGCCGGCTGTTGGGCCGGACGGACAACATGTTCATCGCCCAGCGCTTCGATGTGACCGGCCTGCTCCGCGCGGGCGCGGAAAACGAGCTGGCTGTGCGCATCGCTTCCGCTGTGCTGGCAGGCCGGCGCTCCCGGATTGCGGCAAGCGAGTATGCGTTCCGCACGAACTGGGAGTCGCTGCACGTCCGCAAGGCGCCCCACATGTACGGCTGGGACATCCTGCCGCGGCTGGTCTCAGCGGGCTTGTGGCGCGCAGTGCATCTGGACGTGCTGGAGCCCACGCGCTTTCGCACGGTGTACTGGACGACACTGGCGGTGGATGCGGAACAGCGCACCGCGCGCGTGCAGGCGGACTGGGACTTCGTGAGCGGCCAGAGCGACCCGGCCGGCTTGCGTTTGCGCACCACGCTCGAACGGCACGGCGCGCCGGCGTACCGTGCGGAACAAACGGTGCTCGGCACCCACGGCCGTTCACGCCTGGAGTTGAAGGACGTGGACTTGTGGTGGCCGCGGGGACAGGGCGAGCCGGCGCTGTACAAGGCTACGCTGGAACTGCTGTCCGCTGAAGGCCAGGTGCTCGCCACGGACTGCACGCAGGTCGGCTTGCGCACCATCGAGCTGCGCAGGACGGACGTCACGACGGCCGAGGAGCCTGGCGAATTCGTCTTCGTGGTGAACGGCGAGAAGGTCTTCTGCAAGGGCACCAACTGGGTGCCGCTCGACGCCCTGCACAGCCGCGACCCGAAACACCTCCCGGCCGCGTGCGCGCTGCTGGCGGACCTCAACTGCAACATGGTCCGCTGCTGGGGCGGCAACGTCTACGAAGACCACGCCTTCTTCGATTTCTGCGATGCGCAGGGGATCATGGTCTGGCAGGATTTCGCCCTCGCTTGCGCGCTCTATCCGCAGACGGATGAGTTCGCGGCCAAGATGCGCGCCGAGGCGGAAGCCGTGGTCACGAAGCTGCGCAACCATCCCAGTCTGGCGCTGTGGGCCGGAAACAACGAGATTGACGAGTGTTACTCCTGGACCGGCATGGGCCTCGATCCGAACACGGACCGCCTCAGCCGCCAGGTGCTGCCGGAGGCGCTCAGGCGCCTCGATCCGGTGCGGCCCTACCTGCCCAGTTCGCCCTATCGCAGCCCGGAACTGGTGCGGCGCGGCAACAACTGGGAACTGGAACCCGAGCAGCATCTGTGGGGCCCGCGCGACGACTTCAAGGGGCCTTTCTACACCAAGTCGCTGGCCCACTTCGTCAGCGAGATCGGCTACCACGGCTGCCCCAACCGCCGCAGTCTCGAAGAGTTTCTCGACCCCGAGTTCCTCTGGCCGTGGCAGAACAACGAGCAGTGGCTGACTCACGCCGTGCGCCCGCACCCCGCCGAAGACGCCTACGACTACCGCATCCCGCTGATGAGCAAGCAGATCGAGGTGCTGTTCGAGCGCGTGCCGGAGGAACTTAACGACTACATTGTCGCCTCGCAGTTCGTGCAGGCCGAGGCGCTCAAGTTTTTCATCGAGCGCTGGCGCGCGGGAAAATGGCGCCGCACGGGGCTGCTGTGGTGGAACCTGCGCGACGGCTGGCCGGTCATCTCCGACGCCATAGTGGATTACTACGGCCGCAAGAAGCTGGCCTACGAGTACGTCAAGCGCATCCAGGCCAATGTCTGTGCCATCGTAACGCAGGCCTCCGCGCCCGCCGTGGCGCAAGCGGCCGCGCGCCTGTCCTCGCCCACCGGCTACCACCCGCTGCTCGTCGTGAACGATACGCTTGAGCGCGTGTGCGGCCAGGCCGTGGTCACGGACGCCGATACTGAGGACGTGCTCTTCGACAGCGCGTTTGAGGCCGAGCGCAACGGCCAGGTTGTGCTGGGCGCCATCGCCGCGCCCGCGCAGCCCGCTATGTGGCTGCTGGAATGGACGTGTTCCGGCGGTGCGCCCCAGCGCAACCACTACCTAGCCGGCCCGCGCCCGTTCTTGCTCCAGCAGTATAAGGGGTGGCTGAGGAAGATGGGGCTGGGGAACTTTGATTTTGGATTTTAGACGTCACAGTATGTACTTCGCCAAGTCCTCGTCATCGAGAATGGGCTTGAGGCGCTCCTCGACCATCTTGCGGTCAATGACGACCTTCTGGCCTTTCAGGTCCGCCGCGCTGAAGCTGACATCCTCCAGCAGCTTTTCCATGACGGTCTGCAAGCGGCGCGCGCCGATGTTCTGGCTGCGCCCATTGGCCAGGGCGGCGATGTGGGCCATGGCGGTCAGACCCTCTTCGGTGAATTCCAGCTCCACCTCTTCCGTCGAGAGCAGCGCCGTGTATTGCTTGGTCAGCGCGTTCTTGGGCGTGGTCAGAATGCGGCGGAAGTCCTCCTCGGTCAGGTCCTTCAGCTCGACGCGGATGGGGAAACGCCCTTGCAGCTCCGGCAGCAGATCGCTGGGCTTGGACATGTGGAAGGCCCCGGCGGCGATGAAGAGGATGTGGTCCGTGCGGATGATGCCCCAGCGCGAATTGACCGAAGCGCCTTCGACAATCGGCAGCATGTCGCGCTGCACGCCCTCGCGCGAGACATCCGGCCCGTGCAGGCTGTGCGCGCCCGCCACCTTGTCAATCTCGTCAATGAAGATGATCCCCAGGTTCTCGGCGGCGTCCACGGCCTGGCGCGCCACGGCTTCCTGGTCAATCAGTTTTTCCGCTTCCTCCGCTTCCATGATCCGGCGCGCCTCGGCCACGCTCATTTTCCGCCGCCTGGTCCGCTTGGGCATGACGCGCGAGAGCGCATCCTGCAATTCCATGCCCATCTCCTCGCCCATCGAAGGCGCGAAAATGCCGGCCACTTCGGGCGAGGCCGCCACTTCGATCTCCACGTCGCGGTTATTCAGCGTGCCGTCGCGCAGCTTCTTGCGCAGCTTGGCCCGGGTCTTCTCGTGCATCTCAGCCGCGCTGTTCGCGCTCGGGCCGGCCCCGGACCCGCCTTCGTTCCTGGGGCCGGCGGCCGCGCTTTCCGCCCAGGCGCTGGGCGTGGGCAGCAGCGCTTCCAGCAGGCGCTCCTCGGCCGCTTCCGCTGCTTTCACGCGCACTTCCTCGCGCGCCTTGGTCTCGAAGATGTTGATGGCCTGCTTGACCAGGTCGCGCACCATGCTTTCCACGTCGCGCCCGTGGTAGCCGATCTCCGTATAGCGCGTGGCCTCGACTTTCACGAAGGGCGCGCCCGCCAGCGCCGCCAGCCGCCGCGCGATCTCGGTCTTGCCCACGCCCGTGGGGCCGATCATCAGGATGTTCTTGGGGGCGACTTCCTCGCGGATTTCGGGCGGCAGCTTCTTGCGCCGCCACCTGTTCCGCAAGGCAATGGCCACGGCCTTCTTGGCCTGGTCCTGGCCCACGATGTACTTGTCCAGCTCGGCCACGATCTGCCGCGGGGCAAGGTCGGAGGCGTCGGTGGCGACAATGGGGAGGTTTTCAGATTGATGCTCACTCATGGAGGTCCGGGTTCCTGGCCGCAGGAATGCTGCACGCACTGCGATTCTACACGAAGCGGAATGAGGAATCAACATGAGCAGGGAGCAGGGGCCTGCTATGGGTGCATGTCAGCAAATGTACCGCGGGCGTCCCGCCCGCTCGTGGCAGGCTGGCAGGGCGCGAGGACGAAGGCGGGCGGGACGCCCGCGGTACACGCTGGGCCACGCATTTACTGACATGCACCCGCCTGCTATAATCGCAGAACAGCATGAAGGCCCTGGAGCGTCCTCTAACGATTCTGTTGCTGCTGGTTCTCGCCACGGCAATTCTCCTTCACGGCAATCTGTTTGGGCCATTCTTCAGCGTGGATGACCACCGTTATGTGTGCTTCGCTGTTGCAGGGCCCTGGACGAAGGTGTTCCAGCCGCAGCGCGGCATGTTCTACGCGCCGCTGACCTATCTTTCATTCCGCCTCGACCGCGCGCTCTTCGGTCCGGCGCAAGAGGACGTGGAGCGCTCGTTTGGCCCGCCGTGGACAGACAGCCAATCCCGACTGGGGCCGGGACTGGGTTCAGTCACCGTTCGGCCGGTCCCCATCCGGTCCTGGGCTTACGGACCGCGGCTGATGAACGGGGTGTACCATTTGTTGGCGGGATTCTTCTTGTGGCTGTTTCTTTCGCGGCTCGGCGCGGGGTCTGGCACAGCGGCGTTCGTGGCGCTAGCCTGGGCGGTCCATCCGCTGGCGTTGGAATCCGTGGCCTGGGTGTGCGAGAGGAAGAACACGCTCTGCGCCATGTTCGGCTTCGCCTCGCTGGCCGCGTGGACCATTCCGTGGGGCGGGTTGCCAACCCGCCCGGGCGATTCAGCGAATCGCCCTACATTCCCCTGGCGGCTGCCGCTGGTGTGGCTGTTGTTCGCGGCGGCGCTCTTGAGCAAAGTGGCGGCGCTGAGTTTTCTGCCGTTGTTCGTGGTTCTGGAGTACGCCGCGCTGCGGCAGGAAGGGTTCACCTGGCGGGACGGGCGGCAGTGGTTGGGCGCGCTGGAGAGGCTCAGCGGGCAACTGATCCTCTCGGGACTTGCCGCCTGGATAGGGAGTAGAGTCTTCGAGTATGAAATCGCCATCCCGCCGGGCGGCAGCGTTTGGACCGGGCTGCTCACCGACAGTTCGATATTCTGGCGCTACACACGCAACCTGCTGCTGCCGCTGGACCTGAGTTTCTTCTACGGCGTGGACCCAGTGCGCAGTCTGGGCGACATCGCCGCCAGCCTGGAAACAGAATATGATCGTGTTGCTGATGCTCTATCCAGTGGTTTTTCTGACCACCGCTTGGTTCGAGCACCCGTTTTTGGTTGGGCAATTGAAGATGTGGCATTGGAGCGCCTTGTTCGTCGACAATGTGATCGGTGTCCTTCTGCTTAGCGTCGTTGTGCCGTGGGCAAGCCGGCGCTTCGCCTGGTGGCTAAATTCCGCTAGCCACGATCCTAAGCGCGAGATTGCCGGAGTAGCACTGGTGCTGGGCTTTTATGCCGTTTTCCTGCTCGCGTTCTGGCAGTATGAATTGCATGTCTGGAGGCCATGGTGATTCCTCCCTTGTCGGGCTGAGCGGGCGCCGAAACGCAGTCCCGCCGGCAACGTCCCGGCCTCGCAATACTCGGTGGGGCGCTATTTTCGTAATGAACCGCCTGAGTTGCTTTTTGGGAAT
>JBEKKG010000310.1:0-8019 GCA_050010835.1 Planctomycetota bacterium | reverse complement strand
ACGCACGCGCCGCTGCATCTCGCCTACGAATTGACCGTGAATTGCTCTGGCAGCCCGCCGTGGTGGAAGTCGGGAAGTTGGGGCGACCAGACCGGTCCGGGGAGTTGGCTGGCCGATCATTGTCCGCCCAACGATATCACGGCCATTGGCGGCCGCGTTTTCATTGGCGCTGTGCTTGCGGAATCTGGGCACACGATTTTGGCCTGCGATCTGTCTGGAAACAAAGTCTGGGGCACGAAATGGCTGGAGACAGCCGGCGCCGGCTTCCTGACCAACGACGGCGCAAAAGTTTATTCCTGCGGTGAAGGCGGCTGGATTGGCGACCGGCTGATGATCCACGAAATTGATCCCCAGACGTTCAAGTGGCGCCGCGCCGCGCAATTGGATTATGACACGGGCAACAGCCCGGCTGGCGGCGTCTCCGGAATCGCGGCGTGCGCGGGCAAGCTTTACGTGGCGTTCAACAAACCGGCGCTTCCGTGGCTGCGCTCCGGCATCGCCACTCAGAACTTCGACGAGGCCAACAGCAGCGCACTGAACGCGGCCTTTGGCAAAGACCTCCTGGGCCTGCTGCGCACACGCGGCGATGTGCCGCCACACGGCTCGTGGACAACGCCGCAGTCCGCGGAGTTTGCCCAGCACTTGCGCCTGGCCTTCAAAACGTCGCAGCCGGTTGGCACGCTCCTCGTCAATCAAGAAGTTGAGGTGAGCGCGCTCAAGCCGGACGCGGCCTTCCCCGGCAACGCGGCAAAAGACGAAGAGTGGATTCCTTTCCCGCCCTCCGCAGCGGCGCCGTTGCGGGCTATCACTGCGCCGCCGGGATTGCAGACGCGCGCTCTGCGGTTCACGCTCCGCAACCCGAAGAAGGACGGCCAGCCCTGGCAAGCGCACTTGAACGGCGCGGTGCTGCTGACGCGCCGCTTCGCCAGCCTGACCGCGAGCACGGCGTACACAGTCTCTTGTGGCACAGTGAAAGGCGACGGCAGTTGGTCCGGGAACAGCGCCAAGCCAATCACGCAGGACAACCCGGCGGTCTTTGTCGCCGCGTGGCCCGAGACACAGACTTTTCGCGGGCTGGGCTTTTGCAATGCGTTTGCCAAGCGTATCGAGCTCAGCGTGTACACCGGTCCGGCCGGCGACGACCCGGCCAAAGCGCCCGAAAGCGCCTGGACCAAGCTGGGCGAAATTACGCCCGCGGTGCGCTGGCGGCCGGCCTACAGCGACGATTATTTCGACGCCGGCAAGAACGTCACCGCGCGCGCGGTCCGCTTGCGCGTGCTGGAGCCTTGGGTGGGAGAAAATGACGACATCCGCGCCATGACAGGCGGCAAACCAGACCGCGTGGGCTTGGCTGGCCTGGTCGTGCTGCAGCACGCTGGCAACGACCCGCCTTTGGCCGAAGTGCCGACGCAGCGCATCAGCCTAGTGAATGCGGCCGACGGAAAATGGGAGCGGCACATCGCCGTGGCGGAGCCGCGCTTTCCGCACTTCAACACGCAAGGCGAGTTGCTGGCGGTTTCCGGAAAGCAAGTCGTCCGCGTGGCCTTGGACGGCGGTCCGGCGGCGCCGATTGTGACTGCGGGGCTGGAGGACCCGCGCGGCCTGGCCCTCGATGTGCGCGGCAATCTGTATGTCGCGGACGGCGGTCCCAAACAGGTCAAAGTCTTTTCGCCCGAAGGCAAGCTGCTGCGGACCATTGCAGCGGCGGGCGGGCGCGTGGCCGGCGCATACAATCCTGAGCGCATCGAGAACCCGCAGGGCATGGCGATTGATGAGAAAGGACAGCTCTGGATCGCTGAAGCGGACTTCCAGCCCAAGCGCACATCGCTGTGGTCCCTGGAAGGCAAGTACCTCAACGAGTTCATCGGCCCGGCAGCTTACGGCGGCGGCGGGTTCCTGGACCCCGAAAACAAGTCGCGCTTCTATTATGCGGGGATGGAGTTCGCGATTGATTGGGCGACTGGCAATTGGAAGGTGAAAAGCATCTTGGCGCGCGAGCAGCCCGCTTTCTGCGGCAGTCATCTTAGCCATCCAATTTATCTCCGCGGCACGCAATACATGGTCAACGACCCCGCGGCCCTCGGCTGGGGCTACAGCAATCTGCTGCTGGTGGGCATCTTCCGCCAAGACCGGCTCGTGCCCGCTGCGGCCGTCGGCAACGCGGACGTTTGGGGGCCGTTCAAGTCCGATCCCGCGCTGGTGCAACTTATGTCCGGCCGGCCGTTGGCACAGTACAGCTTTGTTTGGGCGGACCAGAATGGCGACGGCGTGCCGCAGCCGGAGGAAATCACCATCAGTCCCCCAGGTGTGCGCTTGAACTGCACGTACTGGCCCAGCTTTGTCAGCAAGAACCTGGAAGCCCAATTGGGCAACCGCATCCTGAAGCCCGTTAGCTTCACGCCTTGTGGCGCGCCGGTCTACAAACCGTTCGAGATCCAGCCGCTGCCGCCGTTCCCAGCGGAAAACATTTACGCCACGGCTATTGACGGGCAAGGTCGCGTGCTCGTGAACGGGCGGCCCGTGTTGGCGCTGAACGCGGCGGGGCAGATTGAATGGAGTTACCCGCAGCGCTGGGTCGGCGTGCACGATTCGCAGCAAGCTTCGTCTCCGCGGCCGGGGCAACTAGTCGGCGGACTGGGTTTCGTGGGACAGGCGGAAGTCCCGGGCCTCGGCGAGACGTTCATGTTGAGCGGCAACAAGGGCGAGTGGTATCTGTTCACGGCTGACGGGATGCTCGCGGCGACAGTGTGGCACGACTATCGCCAGCCCAAGGCGTGCAGTTGGAATTTCCCCGAAGCCAAGCGCGGCATGTCGCTCGACAACGTGACGCTGGGCGAGGAGCACTTTGGCGGCGGCTATGTGCGCACGCATGACGGCAAGTACTACCTCATTGCCGGCCATAACCACAACAGCATCGTCGAACTGCAAGGCCTGGAGACGATGGCGCGCCAGCAAGCGAAGCTGGTACTGACCGCGCAGGAACTGGCTACGGCCGAACAATGGCACGCGCGGCAAGCGGTCGCGCAGGCACAGAAAGAACTGCCCCAGCGCCTCAACGTCAAAGCGCCGCCCGCGCCGGTGAAGCCTGACGGCAAGTTGGACGAATGGAAGGGCGCGACTTTCCAGTCCATCGGCGACCGTGGCACGTTCGCTGTGGCTTACGATGCGCAGAATCTCTATCTGGCGTTCAGCGTGTTCAGCAATAACGCCCTGCGCAACGCAGGCGACGACCCGAACCTGCTTTTTAAGACCGGCGACTCCGTAGACTTGCAGATTAGCGCCGCTGCCTCCGCGCCGCCGGACCGTACCGCGCCCGTACCCGGCGACCAGCGGCTGCTGTTTTCTGTGTTTCAAGGCAAGCCCATCGGCGTGCTCTACAAGCACCGCGTGCCCGGCACGCCGCAAGCGGCGAAGACGGGCTTCGCCTCGCCGTGGCGCACAGAATACGTGGACCAAATTGTGCGGCTCGATCCCGCCAACATCGGCATGGCGCGCTCGCAGAAAGGCTACGACGTTGAGGCCGTCGTGCCGCTCGCCTTGCTTGGCCTGAAGCCCGAGAAAGGCGCAATTTACAAAGCGGACTTCGGCATTCTGTCGAGCGATTCGAGCGGCGGCAGTACGCAGGTGCGCACGTACTGGTCAAACAAGGCCACGGGAGTTGTCAGCGATGTGCCAAGCGAGATCATGCTGGTGCCGGGGCTGTGGGGGGAGTTGAAGTTTGAGTGAGGGCCTTGATAGTCAGCCTGCTCAAACGTGTCTTGCACCTGCAGAAGATTGGCCGGAAGAAGAAGCCACAACTACAGGAGACGGCGGAATGTTTGGCTACCGGATGCCGTTTGCGCTTCCGGCCCTTTCCCAGAGCATCGGTGAAGTAGTTGGCGATGGTGTCGGGACAGGCCAATTCCGGCGTCAGCCGCTCCCATAGTTCCTCCGAGGCAATGAGCGCGAAGTCGCCCCACACAGTGGGTAGATGTACTGCGGGCGTCCCATTCGCCAGTGGCACGCTGGCAGAGCGCGGGGACGAATGCGGGCGGGACGCCCGCGGTACGCTCTGCTTCCCTTGGGTGGTCAAGGCACGGATCGGAAACTGCGCCGGCTCGCGAAACCCGATGCGGACGATGTTCCTGAACTGTGGTACTTGACCCATGTTGCCTTGTCCTACCTATATAATACGTATGGCGGCGCGAGGATTCGGTTTTGGAGAAGGCTCAGTGAGGGCTATGGACGGCTTAACTCAAAGGCCAGCAAGGAGATAAAAGTTTATATTTTTTCTCCGGATTTTTTTCAAGGCATGCTCCAAAGCCACCAGGCTATATCCTATACTGTAAGAGGATGTAATAGCAGAATAGAGGTACGGACTTGAGCCCGCCTTTCTCACCAGCTTTCTCGTAGCATGGGCGTCCCGCCCATGCGCACGGGCGAGACGCCCGTGCTACGGTGAGAAATGCGGGGCACCCCGATTGCCCTGCCCGCTTAGGCAGACCCTTCTCTTTCAGGACGATAAAGCCTCGTCCGTCTCCTTGAAACCACAAAACTTTTTTATATTTATTCAAAACTTTTATTTTGCCGCATTGACTTTGATAGTTTTATGTGATTTGGTTAAGTTTGACATTTTGGATTACGTCCTTTTGTCATTGGCATAATATAGGTGGGGAAGGCCAATGTCCACGCGCTGCGCTTTGCTTGCGGTCGTTCTCTTTTCTTGTTGTTGTTTTGGTGAGGACGCGCCTGTCATCACCAGTGACCTGACAACCACGGGCACCGTGGGACAAGACTTCAGCTACACGATTACGGCGGACAATAATCCAACGAGCTACGACGCCACAGGCCTGCCGTCGTGGGCCTCCGTGGACCCGGACACAGGCGCAATCACGGGGACGCCCGACGCGGCAGGTGAAACAGACGTGACCATCAGCGCCACAAACGACGAGGGCACGGATTCAGAGGCGCTGACCTTAACTGTCGGCAAAGGCAGCGCCACAGTGTATCTCGACGGCCTCAGCCAGACTTATGACGGCAACGCCAAGTCCGCCTCGACCACGACGGACCCGGAGGGGCTGAGCGTGGACATCACCTATAACGATTCAAGCCAGGCCCCCACAGACGCGGGCACTTATGCCGTCGTAGCCACGATCAACGACGCCAATTACGAGGGCAGCGCCTCGGACACGCTCACCGTGGCGCAGGCGTTGCTCACGGTGACAGCCGCGACCGACAGCAAGACCTATGACGGGACGACGAGTTCCGCGGGTGTGCCGACGATCACGTCCGGCGCCCTCCAAGGCACGGACACAGACACGGGGTGCTGGACTCAGGACTTCGATAGCAAGAATGTGGGGACGGACAAGACGCTTACTCCAGCGGGGAGCGTAAACGACGGCAACGGCGGCAACAATTACAATGTGACTTTCACACCCGTTTACACTGGGACTATAACGACCACGACGCTCACAGTAACGGCCGCGATGGACAGCAAGACCTACGACGGGACGACGAGTTCCGCGGGTGTGCCGACGATCACGTCCGGCGCCCTCCAAGGGTCGGACACAGACTCCGGGTGCTGGACTCAGGACTTCGATACCCAGAACGTCGGCACCTTCAAGACCCTCACTCCAACGGGTGCGGTAAACGACGGCAATGGCGGCAGCAATTACAACCTGACCTTGACCCCCGTCAACAGCGGGGCCATCACGGCCGTGGGGCTGACTGTTTCGGGGATCGGGGCCAGCGACAAGGTCTATGACGGGACAACGGCGGCCACACTGACGGGCACGCCGGGAACGCTGCAGGGCGTGGTCGGCATGGAGAATGTCTGGCTAAGCGGGATGCCGGCGGGCACGTTTGCGGACAAGAATGCCGGTACTGGGAAGACGGTGACGGTGAGCGGCCAGTTCCTGGCGGGGACTGACACGGCCAACTACACCCTGACGGAACCGGCCACGACGGCCAGCATCAACGCCGCCCCGCTGGCGGTCAGAGCCGACGCGCAGAAGATGGTCTACGGCGCGAGTGTGCCTGCGCTGACGTACACTTACACCGGTTTGGTGAACGGGGATACGTCCGCAACATTCACGGGCGCTTTGGGAACGAACGGCATGTACAACCCGCCAGGCGTGGGGACGTGCCAGACCACTGTGGGCAGCTTGCAGGCCACGGGCAACTACTACATCTACGGGTTCACGGGCGCGAATCTGGTCGTGGAGGCGGCGCCTGTGGCCTACAACGACAGTTACACCGTTGAGGCGGGCACGCCGCTCTACGCTGACGGGCACGCCACGGGTTTCTACGGCGTACTGTACAACGACTCCGGCCCCGCTGATTTTACGCTGACGGCCGTTCTGGCCACTGACCCCTCTAACGGCACGCTGTGGCTCAGTTCTGACGGCACGTTCGTTTACATGCCGCAGGCCGGCTATGTCGGCTGGGATTACTTCACTTACACTGCCAGAGCCGGCGGAGTGGACTCCGCGCCTGCCACGGTCAGCATTCTGGTGCAGGACACCATCGCCCCGCAGATTGACAACTGGACCCCGGCGGACGGCGCGGTCATCAACAACGCCCAGCCCGCCATTTCCGCGGACATAACTGATTTTGGCAGCGGCGTTGATTGGGGAGAGCTCCAGGTTAAAGTTGATGGCGGCCTCGTCACCCCGGGCACAACTGCGGCGGGATTCACATACACACCGGCGGCTGATCTGGCCTTTGGAGCGCACACTGTATGGGTCTCCGTGTGTGACTACGCGGCCACAAGCAATGGCAATGTGGCAGAGTGGACGTTCTCGATCCAGCCCATCATCACCACCACCGCCGGAACCGGAGTCCAGGGTTTTGCCGGCGATGGCAACCCGCCCACGTCAGCCGCGCTTTACCTCGGCTATGAGAACGCGGGGATCGCTACAGACTCGTCAGGGAACTTGTACATCGCGGACTACTCCAACCACCGCGTTCGGAAAATTGACGCGGGGAGCGGCACGATCAGCACCGTGGCGGGCAACGGCACGGCAACTTTCGCGGGCGACAGCGGCCCGGCGACAGCGGCTTCGCTCAATTTCCCGGCAGCCGTGGCGGTGGATTCGTCCGGGAACGTCTACATTGCCGACAGCTTCAACTACCGCATCCGCAAAGTGGACGCCACGACCGGCTACATCAGCACGCTCGCGGGGACCGGGTCTTACGGCTACTCAGGGGACAACGGCCCGGCGACCTCGGCGGCGCTCAGCCAGCCGACCGGTGTGGCCGTGGATGCGATGGGCAACGTCTACATCGCGGACTGCTACAACAACCGCATCCGGATGGTGGACCATACGGGTTACATCACGACCGTGGCGGGCAACGGGACGGCCGGCTACTCTGGTGATGGCGGGGCCGCAACCTCCGCGGAACTCAACACTCCCGAAGGTGTCACCGCTGCATGGGACGGTTTCTACATCGCCGACAGCGCTAACAATTGCGTCCGCAAGGTGGACACGGGCGGCACGATCAACAAGGTGGCTGGTGGCCTCGTGGCGGGTTTCGGCGGCGATGGGTATTCCGCAATTATGGCGTCCCTGGACGGTCCCAAGACTGTGGCCCTGGACAGTAGCGGCAACCTGTTCATCGCCGACTGCGCGAACAACCGCATACGCCAGGTGGACACGAGCGGCATAATCCACACTTACGCGGGCGACGGCGACGCGGACTTTTCCGGCGATGGCGGCTCGGCGCCGCTCGCCGCGTTGAATTCGCCGGCCGGCGTGGCAGTTGACGCGGCGACAGGGGCGCTGTACATTAGCGACCAGGGCAACAACCGTGTGCGCCGTGTCGGGGCCGACATACGGCCCGCGGCGCCTTCGGGGTTGACGGCTATGGCCACGTCGTCTTCGCAAATCAGCCTCACTTGGGCGGACAATTCGAGCAACGAGAAGTGGTTCAAGATCGCGCGGATGGTCACTACCAACGGTAATTTCGCCGAAATCGCTTACGTTGCCGCGAACACGACGAGCTACGCGGACACGACGGTCCAGACAGCGACCGGGTACA